>CAIRBC010000446.1 GCA_903876685.1 uncultured Nitrosomonadales bacterium
ATGTCTGACGACCATAGCGAGTTGGTCCCACTCCTTCCCATCCCGAACAGGACAGTGAAACGACTTTGCGCCAATGATAGTGTGGATTACCCATGTGAAAGTAGGTCATCGTCAGACTCCTTATAAACAAAACGCCCCTCCAGAAATGGTGGGGCGTTTTGCTTGGTGGCACTTCATTTTTTTACTGAAAGCGGGTGTTAAAGTTCAATTCGGCGCGCCGAATCGAGCTTAAGCCTTTAATAATCTTAGCTTTTTGTATGCAGACGTACGCAAATTGGTCAGACCTGCCGACAATGCGTCTTTGTACGCCTGGTCCACGGTTGCAAGGTCGAGCATGTCTATTTTCTCGGCGCACAAGAGGACATAGGACAGCGCAACCGGAGCGCTGACCGGTCTGGCTGTATGCGTTTTCTTGCGGATTTCTCCTCGGGTCATACCGCTTTCCTTGTATTTTTTGTACAGGGTGAGCATCGTTGCCGGGTTTTTCTTCCTGGCTATTTCGATCAGAACCCCCCGACTGGCTTTCGGATCGTTGCGACAATCGTTCTTTAATTCATCCGGCAACTTGTTGATTGAGAGCATTTCACACAGCGCCGAATTGGACTTCCCGAGTGCTGTGGAAAGATCGTCCAAACCATAGTTGTGTAGTGTTTTCAATCGCTCGATTGCCTCTGCCTCTTCGATGGCGGTTAGGTTTTCCCGCTGCAGGTTCTCCACGATGGATATTTCCATCGGGTTGCCATCGGTAACAATTACTGGAATAGTCTCGCAACCGGCCAGTTTCGAAGCCTGGAGGCGCCGTTCGCCGGAGACCAGTATCAATCCTCCGCCATTCGCCGCTTTGCGCACGAGCACGGGTTCAAGCACACCATGCTTTACCACGGAAGCCGTGAGATCACTCAGAGCATGTTCGTCAAAATATTTGCGCGGCTGTTCGGGATCATGCTGCAAATCTGCAATGGGAATG
The DNA here is from genome assembly GCA_903876685.1 of uncultured Nitrosomonadales bacterium. Lineage (GTDB taxonomy): Bacteria > Pseudomonadota > Gammaproteobacteria > Burkholderiales > Gallionellaceae > Gallionella. The sequence continues at coordinate 968 of CAIRBC010000446.1, forward strand.
TGGTACAACTTTCCTTTTCTGTAAACGATATGCGCGACTTCAGCCATGATTTTCTCCTTTGTAGTAGAAAGTTAATTTCACAACTTCGGGAACAGACAGCGTGGTGACTTGGCACATGCTATGGAGAAACGGCATTCATAGCAAGGTTTTCTTTTAACATGAAACTCGCGCAGCGATCGTACTCTCCCTCGCCCGCTTGCGGGAGAGGGATGGGGAGAGGGGAAACGGGCATGATGGGTTTCATTATCAGGGGTGGCAATTTGCCATGCCCGTTAGGATCATTTCACCCACTAGCGAGTAATTTACTGAAATCTGTTAGCATTCCCCTATGGCAGCCATGTTTTACCGGCATGGCTGATCGCTAATAAGAAATTCAGGGTCGTCTGATGGCCAAAGCAGCAACTAAAAGTAACGACTCCACTGCCAACATCGGCTTCGAGGCCAAGCTCTGGCTTGCCGTCGACAAGCTGCGCAACAACATGGATGCGGCGGAATAAAAGCACGTCGTGCTTGGCCTGATCTTCATCAAATACATCTCCGATGCCTCCGAGGAAAGGTGCGCCAAGCTTATTTGGCGATCATTCGGCCTAAGCCTTCAGCACTTGACGCACGGTTTCTTCGCTATGTTTTGGTTTCGCACGATTATCCTAAAATCCTTAGTTTGATGAATGCTCCGTGGTCGTTTATCCATGCGGCGAAGACTCAGCCAGAAGTGTCAGATTACCTCGGTCAAATGGCTGACGACGCAGCCTTCCCTGCAGGCCGTCCCGAAATTATCGGAGCGTGGAAGGTCGCTGTGCCCGATCAAGCAAAGAATCTCGATGCATTCCAATATATCTGCGCGCCACTCTTTGAGCGGGCAGATGACAAGCGAAATGAATCCCGCACTCTCACCACCATGCGCGAGGCGCTGCTGCCAAATTTGCTGAGTGGAGAGTTGTCAGTGAATGAACTAAGCCCAAACTCGGCTTTCGCGCCATGATTGAATCCATCACCATCGCCGGTATTGCGACCTTTGTTAGCCGGACTTTAACACCAAAAACAGTAATACTGTTTATTTCAAA
>CAIRBC010000447.1 GCA_903876685.1 uncultured Nitrosomonadales bacterium
AGCCCTCCCCCTTCGGGGGAGGGAGCGGTTTGGCTTGGTGCGCTTACTCCAAAATGGTGCGCAAGCGCACCCTACGGCAAGGTTCATAGGGCACAATTCGGTCGGGGAATTTGCGACAGGGGTCTCTCCCGCAAGCGCGCGAGGGAGAAGACGATCGCTGCGCGAGTTTCACGTTAAAATAAGCCGAGTCGTAACACTCGGTGATGCAATCGCCGGAAGGACAGGAGCTTCCCGTGGAAAGTTTTTACCTTGAAGTAATTGAAAATTCAAGATTGACCTGGACGAATGCACTCCTTCCCGGATTTCGTCCTCTGGCTGAAGTCGCACAAACAGCATCGACGATGGACTTCAAGTTCACGGCGACGATTCAACTGGAAGCGCACGGAACAGGGACACGCTATTTGGCCATTGCCCGCCATGCGGATGAAACGGGTTGCAAACAACATGCCGCCAAGAGATTCGAGAATGGTTGCGGTGCTGCGCTCGATCAATGGGTGGCTTATGTCAAGAAATTAATACCCTCATGAAAAGTGTAAAAGCACATCCCGCAACAATAGATGAGTATATCGCAGGCTTTCCTGCAGAGGTTCAAGCTGTCCTCGAAAAAGTGAGACTGACCATACGACAAGCAGCTCCTGAGGCGCATGAAAAAATCAGTTATCAAATACCGACTTTTCATCTGAACGGAAATCTGGTGCATTTTGGCGCCTGGAAAAAGCATATCGGATTTTATCCAACATCGAGTGCAACCGTAAAATTCAAGGAAGCATTGTCGATGTATGAAAGCGCAAAAGGCTCGGTCAAATTTCCCTTTGACCAAACGATACCTTACGCCCTCATCGGCAAAATCGTGAAATTCAGAGTACAAGAAAATTTGACGCGAACGACCAAGCCGAATCCTAAAGACACACAGCGTGAATGCAAACTCGAAGATATTCCCAATATCGGCAAATCCATCGCGTCCGACTTGCGCTCGCTTGGTATCGCCGACCCGAAGCAACTCTTAGAACGTGATCCACTAATGATCTATCTGGCGTTGGCAGACAAGATGGGGCGGCGCCATGATCCTTGTGTGCTCTACACACTGATGGCTGCGCGACATTTTTTGGAAAATGAAGAGACGCTACCTTGGTGGAAGTTCACCGAACAAGGGAAGGCTCTGCTTGCTGTGCTTCCGAAAAAACTTCATGATGAATGAGAAACAAGTTGAAACCGCGCCTCGTTGACATCACCGTCAGCCATTCATCAACACATGACCATTGTTACGCAATGCGGAAGAGTACAATTCCACGATCACACCTTATGTAAACGACTTCGTGTCGCACATGAAGCAACCAGCCATCCACTAGGTCGCTAAACAACACCGAGCTAGTGGATGGTTATAACCCAGCAAATGACCGTAAATATTCGGCTAACCCATTCAAGCCAAGAAAAAGCCAAAAAATTATTTGTAGATTGAGAACGATGCGATCACGCAACAATTTCTAAAAACATAGCCTTATGTGTAGGGTGCGCTGCAGCACCATTTGCGATGCAAAATAAATTTGGTGCGTAAACGCACCCTACGAAACCCTTTGGATGAGGGTGTTTTATGGGACGGCTATGGGTTAACCAAATATATACAAATGACGCTGGGCAACTCATTGGTTATACGGCGTTACTGCCAACATCCTCAACAACACCTTTTTTATATTATAATTTTCATTTTAGTGTATCAAACATTTTAATAAATGCATCAAGTATTGATCAGGCTGCTTGCAATACCGGTTTGCCTGCTAATCGCAGTACACAATGTCAGCGCAATGAATATGACACCGCACATTGCTGCGGGGGTAGCTCACACTGTCAGCCTGAAATCGGATGGCAGCCTGTGGGTATGGGGCAGCAATGGATCCGGGCAACTTGGTGACGGTACCCATACGGACAGCCTGATCCCCAAGCAGATCGGCATCGGCTACACCATGATTGCTGCTGGTTATGCGCACACGCTCGCCCTGATGGAAAATGGCAGCCTGTGGGCGTGGGGTAACAACTATTACGGCCAGCTTGATACCGAAACAAATCGGCAGCGGCTTTGTTGCGATCAGTGCAGGTTACCATCACTCCATGTCACTGAAGTCCGACGGTAGCCTCTGGGCATGGGGCGAAAATACTTACGGCCAGCTAGGCGCAGGCTATGATAGCCTGGTTCCTAAGCAAATTGGCACAGGCTATATCGCGATCGCGGCATCTTACCTGCTCTCTGCCGCAATCAAGGCTGACGGGAGCCTGTGGGTGTGGGGGAACAATAGCTATGGCCAGCTCGGGGATGGCTCCTTGCTTTCCACCACTAGTCCGGAAAACATCAGCTCCGGCTACCTGGATACATTGGCACCCAGTGTACCGGAAGGACTCAAGGCAAGCCCTGCGGGTCCGGTTGAAATGCATCTGTCCTGGGATGCCGCCAAAGACGAGCTGGGTATTGCTGGCTATCGTGTATACCGCGATGCGGTTCTGGTTGGCAGCCCGAGCGGTCAAAATTACATCGATACAGGTGTGGCTGCCGCGACCAGATATCTCTACACTTTGGCGGCCTGCGATCTGACCGGCAACTGTTCCGCTCAAGGCGCCCCGATATCTGCGATTACCCCGGCACCGGATGTCACGCCTCCCACCACGCCTACAAGACTCATTGCTACACCGCTGAGCCCGACCTGGATCAACCTGTCCTGGGATAGCGCTACGGATGACGTGGGTGTCACCTTGTACCAGCTATATCGTAACGGTTCGCTACTGGCGAGCCCCACGACGAACCATTTTAGCGATACCGGCCTTGCTGTAGACAGTGCCTTCAGCTATACGGTGGCTGCCTGCGATGGTTCAGGCAACTGCTCAGCACCTGCCAACGTGATCACAGTCCGAACTTCGATCGTCACTCCCGTCATTACTGTAGGCGGAAGGCACGCCGCCTGCATCAGGATCGACGGCAGCCTTTGGTCATGGGGCGAAAACTATTCAGGGCAACTCGGTGACGGTTCCTACTACAACTACAAAAATTTCCCGCAGCGAATCGGTCGCGTCTTTACCTCGGTTGCTGCAGGATTTGTACATACACTTGCGCTCAAAAGCGATGGGAGCCTCTGGTCTTGGGGTAACAATGACTATGGTCAATTGGGACTGGGCGGCTATCGCTACAGCCCGGATTTCGTCAATACCAGCGCCATCCTGCTGTCGCCAGGCGAAGGCTATACGACGCTGGCGTCCGGCGCCTGGCACAGCCTTGCAATCAAAAGCGACGGCACGCTCTGGGCCTGGGGCAGGAACAACACTGGCCAACTCGGCATCGGCAATACCCAGGATCAGACCGGCCCGATGCAAGTCGGCGCTGACTACATGGCAGTGTCCGCCGGAGAACTGCACACGCTCGCGATCAAGAAAGATGGCAGTCTGTGGGCCTGGGGATACAATTATTCCGGGCAGTTGGGTGACGGCAGCAGTACCGATCGTTACAGCCCGGTACAGATTGGCACTGGCTATAGCGCTGTTGCTGGAGGAGCCTTTCATTCGGTTGCACTCCAGTCTGATGGGAGTCTGTGGGCTTGGGGCGCAGGCACCAGTTTGGGCGATGACAGCACCCCGGACGTGAATGCACCGCTCAAGATTGGTGATGGGTTTGTCGCGATCGCCGCAGGCACCGCCCATTCCGTAGCCCTCAAGGCGGATGGCAGTGTGTGGATCTGGGGGTCGAACACCTACGGGCAGCTTGGTGATGGCACGACCCAGCCGCAAGCCAGACCACAGCTGATTGGTAGCGGTTTTTCGGCCATCGCCGCCGGCGACCGCTTCACCCTAGCGCTCGCCACGAATGGCGATTTGTGGTCATGGGGCGCTAATGAATCTGGGCAGCTTGGCGATGGCACGCTGACTGAGCGTCATAGCCAGGTACAGCCGCTCGGTGCAAATGGTGTAGGCAAACTGAACGTACTCGACATTTCTGAGCAGAAACTTGCGCTAAACAATGCCGGAGGTGGTACGGTGAGCCTGGGCAGCGTCAGTTGCAATGCCGACTGCACCCTGAATTTCAGCACAGGGGCTGTGGTTACCCTGATCGCCTCACCCGTCAATGGCTTTGTATTCAACGGTTAGGGCGGCGCGTGCACAGGAACAGGTGCATGCCAGATTAATATGAGCATATCCAGGAGCGTCACAGCCAATTTTTCGGCAATTTCGCTGCAGGTACATGCAGCCAATGGTGGAACGATTAGCATCGCAGCCTTCGGCTGCAATTGCGCTAATGATTGTTCCTACCAGCAAGGATATGGACAAAACGTGACACTTTATCCGCAGCCCGCGACCGGTTACCTGTTCGCTGGCTGGAGTGGCGATTGCAGTGGAATCGATACGTGCCAGATCACAATGGATGCGGTTCATGAGGTGACGGCTCGCTTCAAAACTTTACAGTTTTCCACTTATATGCCGCTGGTCTTTGGAAATTCATGGTCTTACAGTTCGCTTGGTGGTGTTGCGAATTCAAGTACCGTGACCGTAGGTGCACCATTCACCATCAATTCCCGTTTGGCCTACCCGTTGACGCATGGCGACGGTAATATCGTCTATTACACGAACGACACCAGCGGCCTTCGCATCCATGGACAGTACGCACCCAAAGGCTTGTACACAGCTACCACCGGCTGGGTTTCAACCACGGTCTATTTCGATCCGCCCATCAATCTAGTACCCGCAGGCGCAACACCAGGCAGGTTCTTTAGTTTTACTTGAAGTGCACAGGTCACCGTAGGCGGAGGTTTGGGTAGTTACCTATTCAATTATTCCGGCTCGAGCGCGCTCAGCGGCCCGGAAAACATTACAGCTCCTCTGGGGACTTACAGGGCGCTGAAGGTGCATTACGACTATACGGTCAGCGGATATGCAGGTAATCAGTATTTTAGTATTGGCGCTGAGATCCAGGATTGGTACGTCAACGCACTAGGACTGATCAGAGAGTCGAGTGGCGCCTCAAACCTGGGCTTGGTTTCCACGAATGTGCCTCTCCCACCAGGTGGTGCAATTCAGGCACAACTTTATGCCGGATGGAATCTGATTGGTAACGGCACCGCCGCCGCCCTGGATGTCGCGACCCTGTTCGGTGATCCGGCCAAAGTCATCACAGTCTGGAAATGGATCTCAGGGGCGAAACCCGGATGGGCTTTCTATGCATCACAGTCGGACAATGTTGCTGCCTATGCTGCCGCCAAAGGATATGCCTTGCTCACCACCATATACGCTGGCGAGGGATTTTGGGTGAATGCCACTAGACCATACAGCGTGTCGCTTGGTCTGACCGGCTTATATTCCACTAGTCAATTCCGGGACGGCGCCAGACCCTCGGGCACAGATCCCTTGCCACCAGGCTGGAGCTTAATCGCGGTCTGAGATAATCCGACTCCCCGCACCTTTGCCAACCAGATCGCTAGGGTGATGCCAGCAACTGGCGTCGCTACCAGCGTGACCACTCTATGGTCCTGGCAGCCGGATGATGGTGTTCAGACGCCTGGTTGGTTCTTCTATGCACCCAGCCTGGAAAATAGCAGTGAGCTCTCCAAATATATCAGTGTCAAGGGTTACCTGGATTTCGACGCCAACGGGAAGACGCTGGATACTACGACCGGTTTCTGGATCAATCGTGTCCCTCCGGTAAGCATGCATGAAATCAGATAACTTTATTGCTAACCTTAGCTCCCAATTCAACCCGATTAGGAGAGCATCTGATGAGCAATGCAGCAAAAGCCGTGAAAGCGAGCCATGACGAGAGCATGAAACAA
>CAIRBC010000448.1 GCA_903876685.1 uncultured Nitrosomonadales bacterium
AGCCCTCCCCCTTCGGTGGAGGGAGCGGTTTGGCTTGGTGCGCTTACTCCAAAATGGTGCGCAAGCGCACCCTACGGTATGGTTCATAGGGCACAATTCGGTCGGGGAATTTGCGACAGGGGTCTCTCCCGCAAGCGGGGAGAGCGCAGCGAGGGGGGCGTAGCCGAAAGTACGTCGCTACGCGTGTTTCACGTTAACGTTAACCCTGTCAAAGGCTTGCTTGTGCTAACGCTCAGCGCTACGCCATTATGCAAAAATGCAAATTTTCAGCTAAAATACAACTTATCAACAGGTGTGGATCAACCATAAAAGTTCGTATGCAACTACTCTACAAGCGCGTATCCTTGGCACTTCAGTTGCATGGAAAGATGGCTATCCCATGTCAGCGATAGCTTCCTCACGCTCCTCGACGGTCAAACAGATTTACCTGATCATAGGTCTGTTCGTAACACTCATTTTTTTGCTGATTTTGCTCGGTCAGGCTCGGATGAATTACCTGACCGCTGTGCGCGCCTATATCGGCGCTGAGGGTCTGTGGGCCAAAGCACAGAAGGATGCCCTGCATAGCCTTGAACACTACGCCATCACGCATGACGACAACGACTACAAAGCTTATCTGCATTTCATCAGTGTGCCACTCGGTGATTCAAAATCCCGCATAGAAATGCAAAAAAACCATCCCAACCGGGACATTGCCCGGCAAGGCTTTCTTGAGGGGGGCAATAATGCGAATGATATCGACTATATGATCGACCTGTTCCTGCGCTTTCAGCATTTCTCATTCATGAGTGAACCCATCGAGCACTGGACCAAAGCGGATCAGTTTCTTGCCGAACTGAATGACCATGCGGACAAACTGCATGCAAAAATAAGCGCTGGCTCCTACAGACCCGACAATTTCCGCACGCTGCTCGCCAAACTGGATGTACTTAACCAACATTTAACCGAACAGGAAAATCTGTTTTCGACCACACTGGCAACTGCTTCACACTGGGTCAATGATTATTTGCGTAATCTGGGCCTTGCCATCACAGTGTTGTTCACCTTGCTATGCACCGGCATTTCCTGGCTGATTATCGGTCGCATACGCGACACAGAAACAGCACTGCATAAAAACGAAGCAGACCTGCGCATCGCTGCTACTGCCTTCGATTTACATCAAAGTCTGATGATCACGGATGCAAAATGCAGGATTTTGCGCGTCAATCAGGCCTTCATCAACGAAACCGGTTATTCGATGGAGGAAGTCATCGGCCAGACACCCCGCTTACTGAAATCGGGATGCCATGACCAGTCATTTTACCGGCAGATGTGGCTAACGATTCATTCGACGAACAAGTGGGAAGGCGAAATCTGGAACCGCGACAAAAGTGGCGCTATCAAGGCAAAATGGCTCACTATCTCTGCAGTCCGGCGCGGCGACGGGGTCATCACGCATTATGTCGCCTCTCACCTCGACATCAACCAGCGTAAACAAGACGAGATGCTGCTGCGACAGTACAAGACCGCGATTGATACCACCCACGAAGGCTTCTGGATAACCGATAAATCAGGTTACCTGCTCGAAAGCAATAAAGCCTACGCGCAGATGAGCGGCTACACTGTAGAGGAATTACTGGGCATGCATATTGAACAGCTTGAAGCCAAAGAGCGATCCCTGCATGAGATCAAGATTCATATCGACAAAATCCTGTCGCAACAATGGGACGTTTTTGAAACGCGCCACCGTCACAAGGACGGGCATGAATTTGACGTTGAAGTTTCCGCCTCCTACGTTCCAGACTCACAGCATTTCGTGGCGTTCATCCATGACATCACCCAGAGGAAAGCTGCCGAGAAATCGATGCGTATCGCCGCGATTGCCTTCGAGACCCATGAAGCCATCCTGATCACCGATGCGAATGCCAATATTATTCGGGTCAATCAGGCGTTTCAGGATATTTCAGGTTATAGCGCTGAAGATGTGCTGGGAAAGAATCCAAGCATGCTCAGTTCCGGACGGCAAGACCAACAGTTTTATGCACAGATGTGGCAGCAATTACTGGAACAGGGCACCTGGACTGGCGAAATCTGGGACAAACGCAAGAATGGACAGATTTATCCAAAGTGGCTGACCATTACTGCGGTGAGAGATCAGGAGGGGGTCAATACCGAGTATGTCGCTATCTTCAACGATATTACCGAACGGAAGAAGGCTGAGGAGGAAATATACAATCTTGCCTATTATGATGCGCTGACCCAACTGCCCAACCGGCGTCTACTAATCGACAGAATCCGACAGGCACAGATGATTTCCTTGCGTAACCAGCAATTTGGCGCACTGTTATTCCTCGACATGGATCGGTTCAAGATACTCAATGATACGATGGGGCATGATCATGGCGACTTGTTCCTTATCGAGATAGCCGGACGTTTACAGCACTGTATCCGCGAAATTGACACGGTGGCGCGCATCGGCGGAGACGAATTTGTCATATTGATTGAAGAACTCGGTCTGAAGGCAGAAGATGCGTCTCACAAGGCCGCCCTGATAGCCGAGAAAATTCGCACCACCCTGTCCATTCCCTACCAACTCAGTGGTCATGAATATCATAGCTCCCCCAGTGTCGGCGTGAGCTTGTTTCACGGGAATACTGAACCACTGGAGTCCATACTCAAGCAGGCAGACATGGCCATGTATCAGGCCAAGGAATCGGGGCGCAATATGGTGCGCTTCTTTGACCCGGCCATGCAGATCGCAGTCGCAACACATGCGACACTGGAGGCAGATTTGCGCAATGCCATTTCTGGTCAACAGTTACGCCTGTATTACCAGATTCAACTGGACAGTGAGCTACGTCCCCTGGGTGCAGAAGGATTGGTACGCTGGGTTCACCCGGTGCGTGGCCTGGTCATGCCGAAGCAATTTATTCACATCGCAGAAAAAAGCTCGCTGATTCTCCAACTCGGACATTGGGTACTGGAAGCCGCCTGCAAGCAGCTAGCCTTGTGGCAACAGTCAGAACTTACCCAAAATCTGATACTGGCGATCAATGTCAGCGCACAGCAATTCAAGCGTCATGATTTTGTGGAATCGGTGATGGCTCAACTGCACCTCCACCAGGTCAATCCAGACAAGTTAAAACTGGAACTGACCGAAAGTGTGGTGCTAAACGATGTAAACGACGTTATCGGCAAAATGCACGACTTGCAGGCACAGGGGGTCAGATTATCGCTGGATGATTTCGGCACCGGCTACTCTTCCCTGTCTTATCTCAAGCAATTACCACTTGACCAATTGAAAATTGACCAGAGTTTTGTCAGAGATATCATCACCGATCCGAATGACGCGGTCATGGTGCAAACCATCATCAACCTTGCCCAAAATTTCCGTCTGAGCGTGATTGCTGAAGGGGTTGAAAACGAAGCGCAACTCGAATTCCTCAGAATAAATGGCTGCACAGCCTATCAGGGTTATCTGTTCAGCAAACCGTTGCCACTTGATGAATTCGAAGAACTGCTGAAACAGAGCCACCTGCGTAGGGTACAATAGCCAACCGGCATGCCTCCGCGTAGCTCATCCAGTGCAATGAGCGGTAATTGTTGCTTGAACAATAAAGCCCAACCCTGCAGTCCAGACCCGCTTAACCAGTTTTTTCAGCATTTAACAACGCCAACCCAACTTCAAGGAAAAACCAGATGAACACTGACTTGATAGAGAACAATCCGCTACTGACTGCCGAGCAAATCAGCGAAATCAATGCCTACTGGCGTGCCTGCAACTACCTTGCAGCGGGCATGATTTACCTGTGTGACAACCCATTGCTGCGTAGCCCTCTGAAAGCGGAGCATATCAAGAGCCGCCTGCTGGGTCATTGGGGTTCGAGTCCCGGACTTTCCTTCGCCTATATCCACATGAACCGCCTGATTAACAAATACGATCTGGATGCCATCTTCATGGCAGGTCCCGGTCACGGCGCACCGGGTGTACTGGGGCCAGTCTATCTGGAAGGCACTTACAGCGAAGTTTATCCCAACAAGAGTGAAGATTTACACGGCTTGCGCCAGTTTTTCAAGGAATTTTCTTTTCCTGGAGGTATTGGCAGTCATTGTACTCCTGAAACACCCGGTTCGATCCATGAAGGCGGTGAACTCGGCTATAGCCTGTCGCATGCTTTCGGTGCGGCTTACGACAATCCTGAACTGATCGTTACCGTGATGGTCGGAGACGGAGAAGCCGAAACCGCGCCCTTGGCCACCTCCTGGCACTCCAATAAATTTCTCAATCCAATCAGAGACGGTGCCGTGTTACCGATCCTGCATCTGAACGGCTACAAGATCAACAATCCGACCCTGCTGTCGCGAATTTCGCATGAAGAACTGGAAAACCTGTTCAAGGGTTATGGCTGGAAACCCTATTTCGTCGAAGGTTCGGAACCGGATAGCATGCATCAGAAAATGGCAACGGTCATGGAACAATGCGTACTGCAAATCCGCGACATCCAGACTGAGGCACGAGCGAGCAATATCGCGCTACGCCCGCGCTGGCCAATGATCGTACTGCGCTCGCCCAAAGGCTGGACAGGTCCGCAAACCGTGGATGGCAAGAAAGTAGAAGGGTTCTGGCGCTCGCATCAGGTGCCGATGAGCGAGGTGAAGTCGCCAGAACATTTTGCGCAACTGGAGGCGTGGCTCAAGAGCTACCAGCCTGAAACACTGTTTGATACCGATGGTGCCTTGCTGCCTGAACTCAAGGCGTTAGCACCCAAAGGTCAGCGCCGCATGAGCGCAAACCCGCATGCCAACGGCGGTCTGCTACGCAAAGCGTTGAATATGCCAGACTACCGGGATTATGCTACAGCCGTCCCCAATCCCGGCGCCTGTACCGCCGAAAATACGCGCCCACTGGGAAAATTCCTGCGCGACGTGATGCGTAACAATATGCATAATTTCCGCGTCTTCGGCCCGGATGAAAATTCCTCGAACAAACTGGATAATATCTACGAAGTCAGCAAGAAAACCTGGCTGGCCGATTATCTGCCGGAAGACGCGAACGGGGGCGAACTGTCGCCGGATGGACGGGTGATGGAAATGCTCTCGGAGCATACCCTGGAGGGCTGGCTGGAAGGTTATCTGCTATCCGGGCGGCACGGTTTTTTCTCCACCTATGAAGCGTTTGTGCATGTCATCGATTCCATGTTCAATCAACATGCCAAATGGCTCGCCATGTGCAAGGATGTCCCGTGGCGTGCGCCGGTTTCCAGCCTGAACCTGTTGATCACCTCCACCGTATGGCGACAGGATCATAATGGCTTCACCCATCAGGATCCCGGCTTTCTCGACCTGGTGGTCAACAAGAGCCCCAAAGTCACCCGCATCTATTTGCCGCCAGATGTGAATTGCCTGCTGACGGTGGCAGACCATTGCCTGAAGAGCACCGACAATATAAATGTGATCGTCTGCGACAAGCAGAAGCACTTGCAGTATCTGGACATGGCTGCCGCGATCAAGCACTGCACTAAAGGCATCGGCCTCTGGGACTGGGCTTGCAATGATCAGGGCTTTGAACCGGATGTGGTGCTCGCCAGTGCTGGCGACATCCCGACCAAGGAAGCCCTGGCGGCAGTGCTGTTGCTGCGCGAAAACTTCCCGGACTTGAAGGTGCGCTATATCAACGTGGTCGATCTGTATAAACTCTCCCCGCAGAGCGAGCATCCGCACGGCCTGACCGACAAGGACTTCGACAGCCTGTTTACCCTGGATCGACCGGTGATGTTCAATTTTCACGGCTACCCCTGGCTGATCCACCGCCTGGCCTATCGCCGCAACAATCACAAAAATTTCCATGTACGCGGCTACAAGGAAAAAGGCAGCATCAATACGCCACTCGAACTCGCCATCCAGAATGAAATCGACCGGTTCAGCCTGGTGATCGACGTGATCGACCGCCTTGCCAAACTACAGGTGGCCGGTGCCCATGTGAAACAAAAGATGCGCGATCAACAGATCGAATGCCGCCGCTACGCCTACCAATACGGCATAGACTTGCCTGAAGCGGATGAATGGAGCTGGCCGGTATAGCCTTCTGTCGTTCAGTGCAAACGTCGGGTTACGCTACGCTCCTGTCTCCGTAGGGGGAACCCGACCTACAGATAATGCGAACAATGCAATTACGCCTAGACACTACAAATTTCGGCATCCTTCATTTCAGTCCCAAAGTAGTTGACACTTTCGATGACAAAAAA
>CAIRBC010000449.1 GCA_903876685.1 uncultured Nitrosomonadales bacterium
AATACTTAACCGTTTTTTAACATTTCTTGGTGCTGGAGAGAGGAATCGAACCTCCGACCTACGCGTTACGAGTGCGTTGCTCTACCAACTGAGCTACTCCAGCAAAACGGGTGCAATTATAGTGGACGCGCTGCAATAAGGGAATATTTAATCACATTAAAAACACGGTAAATTTGTTCTCACCCGGCTACGCCCCCCTCGCTACGCTCTCCCCGCTTGCGGGAAAGGGGCGGGGGAGAGGGAGCGACCTTTAACTTCTAGTTTTTTCATGTTTTTTCCCTCGCCCTAACCCTCTCCCACAACTGGGAGAGTGGATAAGTCGGTTTTATTTTATTCAATACTAATCAGTATGTTATGCGAAGAACAAATTTACCGTGACATTAATAACCAAATTATTCAAATACCCTTTTTTTACAGACGACTCATGCTTGCAGTTCAAGCGGAATCGGGAACACCACGTTCTCCATAATACCCTGCAACTCGGTAACGCTGCCCCCCCCAATTTGCTGCAAACGCGCAACTACGCCTTGCACCAGTAGTTCTGGCGCTGAGGCTCCCGCAGTGATGCCTACCCGTGCCTTGCCAACAAACCATGCCGGTTGCAAACCGTCTGCATCATTAACCAGATAAGCCGGAACGCCTACATTTTCCGCAACTTCGCGTAAACGGTTGGAATTGGAACTGCTCTTGGAACCGACCACGATCACTACATCACATTGTTGAACCAGCAACTTGACTGCATCCTGACGATTTTGCGTCGCATAACAAGTATCATCTCGTCTTGGGCCGCTAATCAGCGGAAAGCGCTTTCTCAGCGCGGCGTTGATACTGCTGGCATCATCCACTGACAAGGTGGTTTGGGTGACAAAAGCCAGATTCTGCTCATCCTTCACCTTGAGATCCGCAACCTGGGCTTCAGATTCAACCAGATACATGCCACCCTCGCTCTGACCCATCGTTCCTTCCACTTCCGGGTGCCCGGCATGACCGATCATGATGATTTCCTTGCCCTGCTGGCGCAAACTCAACACCTTGACATGCACCTTGGTCACCAGTGGACAGGTTGCATCAAAGATCGTGAATCCCCGCGCACTGGCTTCGCGACGTACCGATTGCGGAACCCCATGTGCACTATAAATCAGGATGCTGCCGATAGGAACTTCTGCCAGATCCTCGATAAACACCGCACCCTTGTTGCGCAAATTATCCACTACAAATTTATTATGTACCACTTCGTGACGCACATAAACCGGCGCACCGTGCAATTCCAGCGCACGTTCTACAATGGTAATGGCGCGATCCACACCAGCGCAAAAGCCACGCGGGTTAGCCAGTAACAGATCCATGTTTATGCCCAGTCAGATTGTCATATATCATTAATGCAGCACCGCAGCTAATCGCAGAATCGGCAATATTGAACGCGGGAAAATAATGAGTTTCATAATGAAATTGAATAAAATCAACAACATAACCAAATACAACTCGATCAATCAAGTTGCCCAGCGCGCCCCCCAGTATCAGACTCAAGGACAGTGAGAATAATATTGATCCATTATTCTTGCGTAACAACGAAATGATCCACACCGAAGCCACCAGTGCAATAACGCTGAACAGCCAGCGTTGTATACCGCCCGCATCATGCAAAAAGCTGAAGGCGGCACCGGTGTTACGCGCCAGCACCAGGTTGAATATGCTTAGCATGGTAAAACTTTCACCATACTGAAAATGATCCGTAATCCACAGCTTGCTCGCCTGATCGAGCGCGATGACCAGCGTGCTTAACCCCAACCAGTGTTTAAGCATCGCGCCTGACTTCACCAGTCCCATAAAGATTGCTAACACAGCGTCCGCACAGGGTCGGGTGGTGTGCATCGCTGCCCACATCCAACCGATAATGCCAGCAACGCTCACATTTCTGGTGGGTACTCGCCTTCACCAATATATGCGGATCAGACTCGACAAGGTGTACCGTGGCGCGCGAAGTGATGAACACAAAACGCAAATCATCGCCCAGACGCGCCAGCAAAGCATAATCTTCAGCAGTGGCATACACATCTACTTCAGCAGCCAGCGCCTGTCCGATCAAGCCTGCACTACGCGCCTCTTCCAACTGCTTGTTCACCAGCGCACGCCATTTTTCGATCTTTTGCCAGCAGGCTATTTGTTGCGCCTCCAGTTGTGGATCAGGCAAGCTATGCCATTGATCGACGAATACGCTTTCAACATTGCCCAGCACCTCCCACAATTCTTCTGCGGTAAAGCTCAGGATCGGCGCGATCAGACGCACCAGGCTATGCGTGATATGGTAGAGCGCATTCTGTGCAGAACGACGCGCGGTTGAATCTACCGCTGCGGTATACAGACGATCTTTTAGTATGTCGAGATAAAAACCGCCCAGGCTTTCCGAACAGAAAGACTGCAATTTCTGTGCAATCAGATGAAATTCATAACGCGCATAATCGGCAAGCACTTCCTCCTGTAATTGTTTGACCAGCACCAGTGCGTAGCGGTCGATGGATAACCACTGTTCCACCGGCAACGCATGTTGTGAGGGATTATAATCAGAAATATTAGCCAGTAAAAAGCGCAGCGTATTACGAATTCGCCGGTAGCTTTCCACCACGCGCTTGAGAATCTCATCGGAGATGGTCAACTCCCCGGAATAGTCGGTCGAGGCCGCCCATAAACGCAAAATATCGGCACCCAGTGTATCCAGGACTTTTTGCGGCGCAATCACATTTCCCTTGGATTTGCTCATCTTGTGACCCTGACCATCCACCACGAAACCGTGGGTGAGCAAGGCTTTGAAAGGGGCTGCGCCATTAATCGCACAACCGGTCAGCAAGCTGGACTGAAACCAGCCGCGATGCTGATCCGAGCCTTCCAGATACAGATCCGCAGGCGCTTGCAATTCAGCGCGACGCTGCAATACAGACGCATGGGTCACACCCGAATCAAACCATACATCCAGGGTATGGGTGATTTTCTGGTATTGCTCAGATTCGGCGCCCAGCAACTCAGCTGGATTGAGACTAAACCATGCCTCTATGCCCTGCTGTTCGACGCGTAATGCGACCTGCTCCAGCAACTCCGCGGTGCGTGGATGCAATTTTCCAGTTTCTTTATCGACAAAAAAAGGCATCGGCACACCCCAGTTTCGCTGGCGCGACACGCACCAGTCAGGGCGACTCTTGATCATGGCTTCTAGCCGTGCGCGACCCCAGGCAGGAAAGAATTCGGTCTGCGCAACTGCGTTATTTGCCAACCCGCGCAAACTCAAATCACCACACGCTGTCCTCTGATCTCTGTCCTCTGTCCTCTGTCGATCCATGCCAATGAACCATTGCGGCGTAGAGCGGAAGATAATCGGTGTCTTGTGCCGCCAGCAATGCGGATAGCTATGCAACAGTTTTTCCAGATGCAATAAATGACCGCTCGCCTGCAAGGCGGCAACCACCAACTCATTGGCTTTCCAAACGAACAGTCCGGCCAATGCAGTTTCACCGGCGGGCGGCGTGCTGGCGATGAACTTTCCGTCATCGCCAACAGGGTTGTCGGTAGACAAAGCATATTTTTGACCGACAAAATAATCGTCCAGACCATGCGCAGGAGCCGTATGCACCAGCCCCGTTCCTGTTTCCAGCGTGACATGCTCGCCGCAAATGATGGGCACCTGTCTATCCTGAAACGGATGCTGCAACGACAGCAATTCCAGGGCAGCACCGCTACATTGGCCGACTGCTTCGCCGCTGAGTTGATAACGCAACAAGCAGCTTTCCTGTAATTCGGCAACCAGCAACAGATAAAAATTATCCGTCCTGACCAGTCGGTACTCATGCGACGGATGCACGCACACCGCCTGATTGGCGGGTAAGGTCCAGGGAGTAGTAGTCCAGATCACCGCATAGACCAGGGCATTGTCGGGCAGCGCAACCCCGAAGGCTTTTTCCAGTGCCGGCAGATCCTTGACCACAAAGCCCACGTCGATCGCGGGTGAAGTCTTGTCCTCGTATTCCACTTCGGCCTCGGCCAGCGCGGACTGACAATCCAGACACCAGTTCACCGGTTTGCGACCCTGATACAGATAGCCACGTTGATGAATATGTCCCAGGGCGCGCATGATATCGGCCTCGGTCTTGTAGTCCATGGTCAGATAAGGGTGATCCCAGTCACCCAGCACACCCAGGCGTATAAAATCCTTTTTTTGCCGCTCGATTTGCTCTTGGGCATAAGCACGGCAAAGTTCACGAAACTGCGCTGGCGCAATCGACTTGCCGTGTTTTTTCTCTACCTGCAACTCGATCGGCAGACCGTGACAGTCCCATCCCGGCACATAAGGCGCATCAAAACCCGCCAAAGTCTTGCTTTTAACGATAATGTCCTTGAGTATCTTGTTCACCGCATGGCCGATGTGAATGTCGCCATTGGCATAAGGGGGACCGTCGTGCAAGATGAATTTCGGCAAGCCTAGTTTGGCCGCACGAATTTTCTGATAGCGCTGCTGCGCGATCCAGCGCGCCACCATCTGTGGCTCTCGGCGCGCCAGATCACCGCGCATCGGGAATGGAGTATCGGGTAAATTTAGTGTTTTTTTATAATCAGTCATGTTGATTGAACCATTGCTTTGCATGTTCCACATCCAACGCGATTTGTCGCGTCAGCGTTTCCAGATCAGGATATTTTTCTTCGTTGCGCAACTTGTGCAGAAAATCCAGGCGCAGATGCTTATTATAAAGCTGCCCCGAAAAATCGAAAATATGCACTTCCAGCACTGCCTTGCCTGCCTGCATCACGGTAGGGCGAACGCCCAGACTCGCCACACCTTGCAGCGGCGGCAAACCATCACCATGCACACCTACCACAAAAATCCCTGAAAGCGGCGGACGATTGTGTTTCAGCTGAATATTGGCCGTTGGAAAACCCAATTTATTACCCAATCCATTACCATGTTCCACGCGTCCGCTAATGCTATAGTATCTGCCCAGATAGGACTTGGCTACCGGCAGGTTGCCGTCGAACAACGCTGCTCGCACTGCGGTACTGGAAATACGCACCTCGCCATGGGTAATGGTATTGACCGACTTAACGTCAAAACCCTGCTGAGCACCGATTTTTTCCATCAACGAAAAATCACCTGCACGCCCGCTACCAAAACGAAAATCGTCACCGATTAACACAAATTTTGCACAGACTTCTTGATAAAGCGCAGAAATGAATTCTACCGCGCTCATTTTCGCGAATCGTGCATTGAAACGGCATACATGCACCCGGTCAATGTGCATCGATTCAAATAATTCCAGTTTCTCGCGCAGACTGGTCAAGCGGGTTGGAGCTTGCTGCGGCGTAAAAAATTCGCGCGGATGCGGTTCAAAAATCACCACCGCTGTGGCAAGCGCACGCGACTCTGCCGCTGTACGCAGTTCGTTCAGCAAAGCCTGATGGCCCAGATGCACACCATCAAAATTACCAATGGTCAGTGCAACAGGCCGGTTATCGGGGGAATAAAGTCCGCGTAGAATCAACATGGGCGCGGATTATACCCCAGAGGCACGCAGATGCAGCGTACAAAGTAACAATGCGGGTCAATTTTAAAACTCATTGGTTATTTTCCTTGATCAAGCCAAAAATTCTACAAGAAAATTTCCAGCCCTTCATACGCCAGGCGACATTCCGGGCTACCGGCCACGCCCCGATGAACCGCCAGCGCCTGCTCAAAAGCCTGTTCCAAAGCCTCGTCACTGCGGGTAGGTTCATGGTGCGTACAATACAAAATTTTTGCCCCGGCGTTTTTTGCCAGTTCAAAACAAGAATCGAAGCTGCCATGCCCCCAGCCTTTTTTAGACGAATATTCGTCCGTTGTGTAAGACGCATCGGCGATCAGCAGATCTACCCCTTGCATCACGGCAAGTATCGATTTTTCCTTCTGCTCTATCAGCACCCGGTATTCCTCATAGCCGTCATCGGTCGGCGAATAAATATTGTAATACGGTTCATGGTCACCCGTAAAAAATACCGATTTTCCATTGCAATCGATACGGTATCCATAATTAATGACGGGATGATTGAGCAGCGTCGTGGTAATTCTGGCATCTCCAATCGTAAAACTATGTTCCGGCATCAGAGTTTCATATTCGACCCGCGCTCTCAACTCAGCTTCTCGCACTGGAAAATAACTGTACTGCAACTGTACGTCCATAATCTGTTCGATACCCCGCCCAAAAACGGGATCAAAAGCCCCGTACAGGCGCACTTTGTTGCCGGCTATGAACAACGGAATAAAAAATGGCAAGCCCTGAATGTGATCCCAATGGCTATGAGTATTCAAAATGTGTGCCGTTAGCGGCATTTCCTTGAGCAGCATTTGCGACAACTGAAAAATGCCCGTACCTGCATCGAGAATGATCAGCTCATTATTGTCAGTGCGTATTTCAATACAAGTGGTATTGCCACCATATTTAACAGTATTGGGACCGGGTGCAGCAATCGAACCGCGCACTCCCCAGAACTTAATTTTCATTCAATCGCCTAACTGGGAAAATGTATGGGCTTCCGCAATAATTTTGGAAGTATCGCCCAGTGAATCGATGATTGCATCGATATCCCCCCCCAATAATTGACATACTGATGCCGGGAGTGCTTCTACACAATGATCGCCACTATCGCCCAGGAACCATTTATTACAGATCTGATTGGCGGCATAAACACTGGCCCAGATGCCGCAGCCATCGCCATCTTCTGCATGATGATTGCGTATGCAATCCACCAGTGCCTTTGGAAATTGCCATTTCTCTGCCAGCAAGGCACCCGCAATCGCGTGATCGACACCGATCACCTGACTCTCCGCCTCATGCAGCGATATGTCGCCCTCACGACTTTGCAACAACGCCTGATTGAATTCATTATGCATATACTGGACAAACACCAGTTTACCAAAATCATGCAGTAACCCGGCAATATAACAATCCATGCTATCCGTGTCTGGCAACTTGCTGCCCAGCGACTTGGCGATCCCGGCCGTAATCAGCGAGTGCTGTAAATAATGCTGGGTATCAAAGCCCACCACATTGTGCCTGGGAAAAATGCCGACCAGCGCGATACTCAACGCCAGATTTTTAATGCTATTGAAACCTAAAAAAACCACTGAATGATTCACTGAAGAAATCTTGTTGGGCAGACTGTAATAAGCCGAATTGAGCACCTTGAGAATTTTCACCGTCATTACCGGATCTTTTTCGATGACCTGTACCAGTTGTCTGGGCTGGCAATCCAATTGCCGGGTCAATTGTAGTATTTGTTGGACACTCTTAGGGAAAGCAGGCATCTTTTCCACCGCCAGGCCTAGTTTTTTTGCCAATTGCGGCGTGATTTGCTTCATGCTTGTGCAGATTATTTCAAGAAGGGGTAAGGTGACACCCTACCCCGCCATGCTTATTAATGTATTGCGCCTTTGTTTTTAGCCTGTGCAGCAGAGCGCGCCGAGACGCGATCCAATAGCCTGCGCATATTGCCTAGTGATGCCAAATGCAGGTAAACAATGCCCATCGCGCCACTACGGAATAATTGCGACAACTTATCATCGGCTAACTGACCAAACTTGGCTTCGTCAATCAAAAAGAAATCATTGAGCTGAAAAGTTTCGCCGGTTGGGGTATCAAAACGTGCGCCCTGCTGAATAAACAGTCCGAGTTCATCGAGTTGTTTGGTGATCAACTCGGTACGCATGAATTCCTGCTGAAAATTTTGTAAAAACTGGATCACTTCCGTCATGCGCGGCTGTGATTTGCCTTCGCCATCAATCAGCAATTCACCCTGATCCACATTTAGTGCCGGGCACTTTTCATCAATACAAACAACCAATTGACCTGGTACGCCTCCCTCTGCCATGACAAACGGATAACGCCTGACGAAAGCAGGAATATAACTTGCATCCCATTTTCCATTGCTATCGACAAACAGGTTTTCACCATCCCGTACCCCCAGCAAGGCTACCGGACGCATCTGCCCATCCTGCCCCCGGACAAAAACTATCGGATATTCGCGACCAGTCTCGGCAAACTCAACCCCGGCGAGTAACACCGCAGTAGTATCGCGCGCAAAATCAAACGACGTTTCAGCAGCTGAAAATTTCAGGTTACGATGTGCCTCTGAATTAAGCGCCACTACTTTCTTGTAAAATGCAAAATTACTCATCGGGGATCTCCTTAAGATTTTTTATAGCCGCGCATATTACTACATTTGCAACTATAATGTCTCTTAGCTGACAGCAAGTATAAAAAATACTTGCTTAAAACCGGCGTTACAAAGTACCAGAGCCCGCATAAGTCCCGCATCCGTTTACAGATGAGTTAGAATAGCACTCGGACTCGTTCACTCGGCGGATGAATCACCATGAAACTTCAGCCTGTGCCTATCGATGACATTCCCCTTGGCAAACCATT
>CAIRBC010000450.1 GCA_903876685.1 uncultured Nitrosomonadales bacterium
CCACAACCAGCGCCGCCACCGCCACAGCCTCAACCAATTAAGCGGGGTAATCATGGATAAAACAAAGGAACAATTGACGGCTGAAATTCGCTATGCAATTCGTCTGTGTCAAAGGACGGCGCGGCTTTATAGGCGCGTCCAGACGCTGGGTGTATTTTTTAGCATCCTGGGTGGTAGCGCGGTGTTTTCAACATTTACCGGGGGCATGCCGTCATGGGTGGCTGTTACTGGCGGGGTACTGCTAGCCATAGCTGGCGCGGCGCTAATTGCCATCCGACCGGCTGACAAAGCAGCACTTAATGAGGCCGATATAAGGCGCTATCAAGCTCTAATGCCCACAGCAGAATCAATGACAGCTGATCAACTTAACACTGCAATTAATGATGCGCACAGAGGCGATGCGCCAGAAATTGAGCCGTTGCGAGTTGTTGCGTATAACGACATGCTAGAGGAAATAAATCGTATGGATTGCGCCATCAATTTAAGCACTGTGCAACGCATATTAAAGGCTGTCGCCTGATTCATCAATCAGGAAATGCTGGCTGCCGATGCGTTAAACGCTTGATTTGCGCGCCTTGGCAGGCATTACCTGTAAATAATCGATCTCGGCTTGAATCCGTTGCGAGCGTACCAATCCCTTGAATCTTGATCCAGTTCATTGAAAAGCGCTTGTGCTTCGCGCTTATCTGAAAGCGTAGGTTCGCTGTCAAATATAGGCGGTGTTCCGGGTCTGAGCAGAGCAGGAATTTTTAAGTACGCTCTCGGCATTGGCTGAATTTTTACCATGTAATTCTCCTTTATTTGTTGGCTAGTCTGGCACGTACAGCAGCAGCTTTTTCCGCCCATTGATCCAGCATATCTACGTCTTCAGCAAGCGCGGAAGCTGCGTTCATTTGCCCTGGTGTCGCTGATTTTATAGGGGCGCGCTGCCTGCCCTTTTGATAAGCAATCAGCGTCTTGGCAGCAGTGATCCGTAGCGGGTCTGGTGGTGTCGTTCCCTGAACCACAGCAACAAGGTATTGCTCGGCATTTTCGAATTCTGGCTGATCTTCGGTGTTAGCTGTTCTGTTAGCTGAAGCCGACTGTCGCGCAAGTTCAATGGCTTCCTTGATCTCAGGCTTGCTTTCAAGTCGGGAAGCGATAACTTTAGTGGTTTTTTCAGAATAGCCGGCTGCCGCGGCTGCGCGCGCCTGCAACATTCCAGCCGCTCGGTGCTGAATATATGAATCTTGTTTTGGTGTCACAAAGTTAACTCCTTTCGACCGATTTTTTGTCCAAATGGGATCCCATGCGGCGCTTAACCCAAAAGCGATTTTAAGATTTGCACCCCCTACCCCCAGTAGGGTGCCTGCACTCACTCCCCGACCTGAGTCGGTAGCGCCGCCCGTTGCAGACCGACCACATGACAACGGCGACACACTACCCACAGGTTAGCATCCTCATCGCCCCCGCCATGCGCTATAGGCTTGATGTGCTCGATCTTCATCGCACGGGAAAACTTCCCGATCTTCAAGCAAGGCTGGCATCTCCCTAAATCACGATGAAATATACGATCTCGAACTCTGCGCCATGTGCCAGCACTCTGGTCATTCATACGCCACGGCTTCACTTCTTTTGTATCGACAGTTGTCATGCTCATCGCTCCCCAGCGAGTTCAAGAGCCAATCTCTTTGAATCGTGGCTGACCGGCTTTGCACCTGACAATTCCAAGCGTAGCCGATCATTTCGCGCCAAACCTGAATGCTGCACAGTTGCCACCGTCCGACTGGTGGACGCACCTGGACGCTGCATCTGAGTAATTACTTGATCCAACGTGGCGATGCCGTCGGTCATCGAACTAAGCGCCGCATCCTTTGCTTGCATGCACCGACCCTGCCCCATGCCGTCGCGCACCCGGGCAACCGGCACGCCACGACCACGAGCCACGGCTTTTGTGAATGTGCTGTAATACTGGTCAACGTTACCCTGAATCGCTGCTCTTGCAGTAGCGTCCAGTGGGATGTATGGATTGCCCTCAGCCTTGAATCTTCCAGCAGATATTATGCTGACCTTTTGCCCGTTGATCGCCAGCGCCTGGCTGATGTCAGAATGTTCTATATAAACGCCTATAGACCCGACCTGACCACTTGGGGTGCAGTATAATTCAGAGCACTGCGCGCCTATCCAGTAGGCAGCTGATGCGGCCAGACTGTTTGCGATTGCATAAATCGGTTTTGCTGAACGAGCCTTAAAGATTTCGTCCGCCAGTTCCTGGATGCCATAGATACATCCGCCGGGTGAATCAATATCCAGCATGATTCCAGAAATAGACCGATCTGCAATAGCGGTCGTTAACGCTTGCCTGATCTGATCGCATCCTGTCGCCAGTCCCAAGGCGGACAGCAACCCTGATCGCTGCGTAATCATTCCATGAATCGGAATGATCGCGATACTGCCCGATCTCGTGGTCTGAGTAGCCGGGCTGATCCGCTGGCCACCAGCCGCCAACGCTCCAGCACGAGCAACAGCGCGCGCCTCAAGAGTAGTAAGCCCAGCTCCGCCGCCATGTAGCGCCAGTGGCTGACTGGACATCAAAGCCAGCTCAAATAAAACATTCATCATAAACTTTATCTCCTAAGTACAGGTCAGCCACCAGCCAGCCCGTCAAGTTTTCGTTAAGCCGAAATAGCTTTTTTGCCGGTGCCCTTCGCTGATTGAATTGCGCGCTCCACCAGCTGCGTGCCTGAAACGCGTTTTCCGTCCAAAACAACAGCGCCGTCCGCGTCGATCCGTGGGCATGGCAGGCCGAATTCCGTCAGTTGCTCGCGTAAGGTTTCGCTCCAGACAGACAAGCGGTTAGTGATTTCAGTAAAACTGACAGCTTCAAAGCGCATTTGTTGGCAATCATTGGCGCATTCCGAAAGTGCGGTCATGGTCGCCGACACGTCATCAGCATTAGTCAAAATTGTGATGAAGGTATCTTTCGTTATGTAATTTGTTGTCGTGGTAGGCCACGTAACAATTGAGTGCCCGACTGCCTGGCGTAGGTTGTCAACATGAATTTTGAATTCCAGTAATCTGGTATCAGCAGTTTCAAGTAGCTGACGTTCAATATTGAATAGCTCAGTGCTTTCCGATCTACTAGGCGTACCGGCTACAGCCTGCGCCAAATGCAAATTAGCCCGTGCCTCCAAAAGTTCATTTTCAGCAGCTCGCAACCGATCCGCCGCCAAAATAACCGGCTTTTCTGCATCAAGTTTCAGTTTTGCATATTTTTCGGGCAATTCCTTTAACTGGTCGATCAAGGCTCGGCGCTTCGTCAAGAGGTCGTTCTCGTCGCGCAGCAAGACGCTTTGCGCTTCTGGACTTGCAATCAGCCTGTCCAAATCGCTTCGAGCCTAAAAGCTTAGTTTTGACTTTAATTCTGTGATGAGTGATTGTATTGAATTCATTATTTTTGATCCTTTTTAAGATTTCGTGACTCGACTTTTCGTTTATTTTTGATGAAATACCAGATTGTGCGGTTAGTCATTCTGTGCCTTGGTTGCCTGTTCAAGTATTCCGATGCGCCCCTCGATGTCAGCAAGCCTATTTGCATGAGCGGCTACCGGCAACCCTTTTTCAAGTAGCAGGGATGTTGCTTCCAGGTCGCCCTCAGCGGCGCGATGTCCCAAAACGCAAATTGCCTGAATAATTTCCCTTGTAAGCACAATTTGCGCAGTAGTGCTGCCCTTCGGTCGCCCTGCCGGGTTGCCTGACTCCCCCGGCTTCCATTGTTGTTTTGCCATAAAAATCTCCTGTTAATTCAACTGATATAACATTGTAAAAGAACGATCGTTCTGTGTTACTTTTGATGTGCGAAAAAAAAGCGGGTTCCTAGCCCGCTTTGTATATCGTCGTCGTATGGCGTTATCAGGTTGCGCCATATTGTGCCTTGCGCATTACCCTGATAGCTTCAATACGCGCCGTGTATTCCGGCGTTTCAAGGCTTTCGGGTGTCTCATGGCAGGGCGGATTTTCTGGCACATCGCCAGCAGGCCATTGAACTAAGTTGCAGCAAACGGCATTACCTTTGTAGCTGCCAAGCGACACGCAACCCTTGCAATTTGTGAAATATGTCATTTTGTGCCTTTCATTGAATTATGATTCGTCAATTCCTGTATCACGTCCAGACAGTTCCGCGCCACGAATGCCACGCCACCAGCAACCCAGATGCGTTCCAAGAAAATAACCTGTTCGGGTCTTAGCTTCCCTTTCGGTGCTTTCACCTCAACCCCGATAAATCGCCCGTCTTTCAGTTGTCCTATCACGTCCGGGCAACCCTTCCACCCGAAGCGCACAAACCGATTGCCTATCTTGACGGCTCCAGAATTCATCCTCTCGCACCACGCAACAGCATCATGCCCAGATAAAGCCAATATCACCTTTGCCAATGCATCTGCCTCGCGTCGGTCGTTCTTTCGCTTGACCGTGATGGTGTCGCCAAGCAGGTCAATCATGATGCTCTCGTTGATCGAGCAAGCAAGCCGTTACATGGTTCGCGGCTTGGCTGTTTCCATGCTTGTCTGGATGCGCCAGGCGAATGAGTGCCTTCAGAATATCCGGCGGTATCGCGCTTGCTGCCGGTTTCGCAATCGCCAATTGATAACGTAACCGCTGATTTTCTTCGCGAAGTTCCAGTATTTGCTCGTAGTAAGCGGATTCACTTTCAAATCGCTTCGATTTCTTGTAGCAGAGTATGCAAATCTTTTTCCAGTCCTGATCCGGGTAGAAAGTTGAGCCGCACATCTGGCATGTTTTACCGGAATTCATTATGCTTCCCCAATTTTTTATGACACATATGACGTATTTGACCCATTTTAGGTAAAGTCCCCAGGGAAAATTTACTAGGGGACTTTACTGAAACAGCCCCTAATGCGTCATATCTGTCATAGACCAAATTTAACCAGCGCTTGAAATTACTCATTTGCATGGCATCCTTCATTTCTCGGTTTACACTTTACGCAATTACCAATGAGGTTAAAGGGTGGTAGAAGCTCTCCCAG
>CAIRBC010000451.1 GCA_903876685.1 uncultured Nitrosomonadales bacterium
CTGACGAAATACCCTGATTATTGATTCGCGTTGAATAAATGCGGTGACATAATGGTGACATTGCGCCCAATAAAACAAAAAGGCCACTCCGAAGAATGGCCTAACTGTTTGATTATACTGGTGGCTCGGGGCGGAATCGAACCACCGACACAAGGATTTTCAGTCCTCTGCTCTACCGACTGAGCTACCGAGCCATTTTTAACTCATCCTCTGTCAGTTTGAAGACTCACTTTGGAAGCCGCGCATTATACCCGCTTTTCAATAAATAACAAACCCCGCAAGCGAGGTTTGTTATCAAAGAAATTACATCATGCCATCCATACCGCCCATACCACCCATGCCGCCACCCATTCCACCGCCAGCGGCTGGCTTGTCTTCTGGCAGTTCAGCAACCATGCAGGCAGTCGTCAGCATCAGACCTGCGATCGACGCTGCATTTTGCAGAGCAGTGCGGGTCACCTTGGTAGGATCTACCACGCCCATCGCCAGCATGTCACCATACTCGCTGGTTGCTGCGTTGTAGCCATAGCTGCCTAAGCCAGTCAATACCTTGTTGACCACGACTGAAGGCTCATCGCCGGAGTTCGCCACGATGGCACGCAATGGAGATTCCAGTGCACGCAATACGATGGTGATGCCTGCATCCTGGTCATGGTTGTCGCCCTTCAGGCCGGAAATTGCCACCTTGGTGCGCAGCAAGGCAACGCCGCCGCCGGGGACGATGCCTTCTTCCACGGCTGCACGGGTTGCGTGCAAGGCATCTTCCACACGTGCCTTCTTTTCCTTCATTTCGACTTCAGTTGCAGCACCTACCTTGATGACTGCCACGCCGCCAGCCAGTTTGGCCTTACGTTCCTGGAGTTTTTCCTTGTCGTAGTCGCTAGTGGATTCTTCGGCTTGCTTGTTGATCTGTGCAATGCGACCCTTGATAGCACTTTCCACGCCAGCGCCATCGATGATCGTAGTGTTATCCTTGACCACTTCGATACGCTTGGCTTGACCCAATTCTGCCAGGGTTACTTTTTCCAGCGTCAGACCAACTTCTTCAGCGATAACCGTGCCGCCAACCAGAATCGCGATGTCTTCGAGCATTGCCTTGCGACGATCGCCGAAACCAGGTGCCTTGACCGCAACGGTCTTCAGGATGCCACGGATATTGTTCACCACCAGCGTTGCCAGCGCTTCACCTTCCACATCTTCAGCGATGATAAGCAACGGACGACCCGCCTTAGCGACTTGTTCCAGTACCGGTAGCAGATCACGGATGTTGGAAATCTTCTTGTCGTGCAGTAACACGAAAGGATTTTCCAGCAACGCCATCTGACGATCCTGGTTGTTGATGAAATAGGGTGACAGATAGCCACGATCAAACTGCATCCCTTCCACCACTTCCAACTCATCATCCAGACCAGTGCCGTCTTCGATGGTGATCACGCCTTCTTTGCCGACTTTTTCCATGGCGGCGGCAATTTTTTCGCCGATCACGGTATCAGAGTTGGCGGAAATGCTGCCGACCTGAGCAATTTCCTTGCTGGTAGTACAGGGCTTGGAAATGTTTTTCAGTTCTGCGACGGCGGCAATCACTGCCTTGTCGATGCCGCGCTTCAGATCCATCGGGTTCATCCCGGCGGCGACAAACTTCATGCCTTCCTGGACGATAGACTGAGCCAGCACGGTAGCAGTAGTCGTGCCATCGCCCGCTACGTCAGAGGTTTTGGAGGCTACTTCCTTGACCATCTGCGCGCCCATATTTTCAAACTTGTCTTTCAGTTCGATTTCCTTGGCAACGGAAACACCATCCTTGGTGATGGTAGGTGCGCCATAGGAGCGATCCAGAATCACGTTGCGGCCTTTCGGGCCCAGGGTTACTTTAACTGCATCGGCCAGAATATTTACGCCGACTACCATTTTGTTGCGTGCTGCGTCGTGGAATTTTACGTCTTTAGCTGCCATGTTTTATTCTCCTGAATTTGGTAATTAAGCTTCAACAATGCCGATGATGTCATCTTCGCGCATGGTCAGATATTCCTGGCCATCCATCTTGAATGCCTGGCCTGAGTATTTACCAAACAGTACGCGGTCGCCGACTTTGACAGTCATTGGCTGCAACTTGCCATCATCATTCACTTTGCCGTTGCCTACGGAAATGATTTCGCCTTGATCTGGCTTTTCGGTGGCTGCATCGGGGATAACGATACCGGAAGCGGTTCTACGTTCTTCTTCCATGCGCTTGACAATGACACGATCATTCAAAGGACGAATTTTCATACTGAGTTCTCCTGTAATAACGGGTTTAAAAAAAGGGGTTAAAAAATTGCGGAAGGCTATTTTAGCACTCTCAAGCCGCGAGTGCCAATAATGAGGGTATCCCACCCTATTTCAAGGGCAGGACTGAAAATATTTTTTTGATTAAATTTCCGGAGGCAGGGCTATTTTATGCTCGGTACTATACTGGTAATCATGAAAAATATGCTCGGCGGCCATCGACTGGTAGCTGCCGTCAGGATTGCGACGTGTCGTATCCTTGAGCCTGTAGGTTAAATGGCCACAGGTCCAGCAATCATAATTCCGCATATGCGTGCAAAGACACATTTTTTCCTTGACAGAAATCTTGCGGATTTCAGGGTACAAGGCCATTTCGCGGTTATAGGCGTCTATGTACGAGCAATTTCCATTTCCATCAAGTATATAGCCAAAGGCTTCACAGTTTGGACGGATACCGGAGCCGATTCCCGGACTTTTTTTCAGCATACGCATCGGATAACCGGTAGGCGAAAGCATATTCACTTCGATGTCCTGTTCGCTGGCCTTGAAATATTCCTGCTGCACCTTCAGCGGGATACCGCACTCCTTTGCTACCGTAAAACGTGTCGCCACCTGCACCGCAGCCGAACCGGTAGCCAGAAAACTGACCGCATCACTGCCGGTAAAAATTCCACCTGCCGGTATCAGGGGGATATCCAGTTTTTCGGCTACCAGGTACGCCTGAATTTCATTGACGATGCTGCGCAAATCATATTTTTCCCAGTCCATGCCGAAGCCCAGATGGCCTCCGGCCAGTGGCCCCTCTACCACCACATAATCCGGCAGGCGATTTAGCTTGGCATTTTTGCGCAAGAATAACTGCAAGGCGCGCAAGGAGGAAACAATGATGCCGAGCTTCGCATCACGAAAACGCGGATGACTCTTCATCATGGTAAATGAACCCAGATGCAAACCTGCCGCCAGCGTAATCCCATCGATACCTTCGTCCAACGCACTGCAAAGCCGGGTGCGCAAGGTCTCGCGTGGCGAATTCATGGTGAGCTTTTCCATGCAATTGATGAAAATCATGCCCTCGCCGCGCTTGGCTTCCATGGTTTTTCTGACATGCAGGTGCGTGGCTTCGGCGACCTGCCCGAGGTCAAATTGCACGATAGACTTATCGGCTTCAAGTACGTTTATTTTGTATTGCTTGAGTTTACTGCTAACAAACTTGGTCTTGTAGTGCCGGTCGGTCACGGTCGGCAGCATTGCATCCGATATATGACCCACCCCGCCCAGCCTTGCAGCTTCCAGCGCCAGCGCGGCAGTGGAAATATCCACGCCCATTCCGCCGATCATAATCGGCACCAGTTCACGCTTGCCAAAGCGCAGGCGAAAATCATCCACACATTTCATTACTACTATCTCCCATTCGACACCAAATTTTAGGGTCGAAAATTATATAATCCTAGAAAGGTGCGAAGAATGCCACAGTTGAGGCAATACGGAAAGCTGCCTGAAAATTTCTCTGCATTCCCTGAATGAATTACCAAGCAATTACGCGATGCAACGATAGCATAAACGCGGATAAAACGTCAGGATGGTATAATAGTCTCATTTTTTGAAAGTGCAGCGCAATGGCTCATAACTTGAATTTCCCGTTACATTTGCAAGAATTGTTCGCACAGGCGCTACATAGCGTGCTGCAGGCACACGATCAGAGCGGAACAGCCCCTGAAATAGCTATCGAACGTGCAAAACAAGCATCGCATGGGGATTATGCCTGCAATCTGGCCATGCAACTGGCTAAACAACTGCGCAAACCGCCACGGGAAATCGCTCAGGCGCTGATCCAGGCGTTGCCTCAGTCTCCGGTTATCCAAAAAATTGAAATTGCCGGCGCTGGTTTCATCAATGTGCATATCACCACTGCCGCCAAGCAGGCGGTGGTCAAGGCCGTATTACAGGCGGGTAATGCCTATGGCAGAGGTGATTTGGGTGCAGGTCGCCGCATTCAGGTGGAATTCGTTTCCGCGAATCCCACCGGTCCCTTGCATGTCGGGCACGGACGCGGCGCCGCCTATGGTGCAAGCGTGGCAAACGTACTGGATGCGGCAGGCTATCGGGTGGCACGAGAATATTATGTGAACGATGCCGGACGGCAGATGGATATACTCGCGTTGTCCACCTGGCTGCGCTATCTGCAATTGCACGGCGCTCAACTGGAATTTCCAAAAAATGCCTACCAGGGCGACTATGTGCGCGACATGGCTGCACAAATTCAGACGGCGCACGGAACCCGTTATGTACGCGAAATCCTTGAGGTAACGCTGGCTGTGCCGCCTTTTGAGACCGAACCGGATGCCCATCTCGACACGTTGATCGGCAACGCCAAACGCCTGCTGGGCGAAGATTACGCTTATGTACACAACCATGCTCTGACCGAGCAACTGGGCGATTGTCGCCATGATCTGGCGGAATTCGGCGTGCACTTCGATGAGTGGTTTTCCGAACAATCCTTGTTCGACAGCGGACTGGTGGCTCGCGTCGTCGAAGCACTCAAGTCAGGCAATCATTTATATCAGCAGGATGGCGCCTGGTGGTTTCGCTCGATTGCGTTCGGTGACGAAAAAGACCGCGTGGTGCAGCGTGATAACGGCCTGTATACCTATTTCGCCTCCGATATCGCCTATCATCTGAATAAATTTGAACGCGGTTTTGACCGGGTCATCAATGTCTGGGGGGCGGATCATCACGGCTATATTCAGCGGGTCAATGGCGCTCTGACGGCACTCGGACTGGACTATAACAAGCTGACCATTGCGCTGGTACAATTTGCGGTGCTGTATCGCAACGGGCAGAAAGCCGCGATGTCCACGCGCAGCGGCGAATTTGTCACCTTGCGCGAATTGCGCAATGAGGTGGGCAACGACGCGACGCGCTTCTTTTATGTGCTGCGCAAGAGTGACCAGCATCTGGATTTCGACATGGATCTGGCAAAGTCACAAAGCAACGAGAATCCGGTGTATTACGTGCAATATGCCCATGCACGGGTGCATAGCGTGTTGCAACAATGGAATGGAGAAAACAGCTCGCTGCTTGAGGCAAACGCCGCGTTACTGGAAAGTTCCTATGAAATGACGCTGTTGCAAAAGCTCATTGATTACCCGCAGGTGATCAATAATGCCGCAGAGGATCTGGCACCGCATCTGATCGCTTTCTATCTGAAGGACTTGGCTGCCGATTTCCACAGCTACTATAATGCGTCGCGCTTTCTGGTCGAAGACGAAGCCATCAAATGCGCGAGGCTGGCATTAATTGCCGCAGTCGCCCAGGTATTAAAAAATGGACTCCAACTGCTGGGCGTAAGCGCGCCCCAAAAAATGTAAAGGACTTGAAAAATGAGCAGAAACACCGGCAACAAATCCGTTGCGCCGCGCAAGAGCAGTAGCCCGTTATTGACTGGCATACTGGTCGGTATGGTAATCGGCGTCGGCATGGCTGCAGGGCTTGCCTGGTACATCATGAAATCACCCAGCCCTTTTGTGCAAAAAGAACAGGTGGTTGCAAAACCGCTGGCTGAGAGTAAAAAGGCGCCTCCGCCTCATGTAGCAACGGTTGCAACGCCCGCCTCTGCGGTTGCTGTTGCGCCAGTCGCTTCAGCAGTGGCAACGACTACCGGAGCAGCCCCCTCCGGGGTCGCCGTTTCAGGGGTCGCCGCTTCAGGAGGTGCCTCTGGCGTACCTGAAGTCAAGCCGCGCTTCGAGTTTTACAAGGTACTCACTGACAAACAGGAAGCGCCGGTCAAGCCTGCCGAGAAAAAACCCAAAGCGCCTGCCAGCCCCCCCGCTCAGAGTTATTTTTTACAGGCAGGCTCTTTTCCCTATGAGGATGAAGCAGACAAACTAAAAGTCAGATTAGCCTTGCTGGGTATTGAAGCCACCATCCAAAGTGCGACCCTTTCCGATAAAGGCGTTTGGTATCGGGTACGCATGGGACCCTACAAATCGATCGACGAAATGAACTATGCCCGAAGTTTGCTGAAACAAAATGGCATGGATGCCACTCCAATGCGCGCACCTTAAACATAACCAATTAATTACTAAAGGAGTTTCAAATGAATTTTGCCGTCAAGTTTCGCTCCACGATTAAAATGCTGGTTGCTGCAACCTTGTTGCTGGCAGGGAGCAGCGCCTTTGCCGCAGCAGAACTGGGTCGTGATTATAAATTATTGAATCCGCCTCAACCGGTCAGCACTCAGAAAATCGAGGTGCTGGAATTCTTTTTTTACGGTTGCTCGCACTGTTTTGATCTGCACCCGCATCTGGTCGCATGGGAAAAGACCATGCCCAAGGGAGTCGAGTTAATTTATGTCCCTACGATATTCCGCGACACCTGGGAGCCGATGGCACGCACTTTTTATGCACTCGAAGCAATCGGGCAGGTACGCGCCTTGCATGATCCGCTGTTCAAGGCATGGAATGTGGATAGCATTCCGCTGAACGACGAAGCTCAGATTGCCGGCTTTGTCGCCACTCACGGCGTGGATCGCGCAAAATTCTCAGCCGCTTACAACTCTTTTTCGGTGCAAAGCAAGGTGGTACGCGCCAATCAGATGATCCGCAGCTACGGCATCTCAGGCACCCCGTCGCTGGTGGTGGATGGCAAATATCTGATCAGTGGACTACAGCCTAGAGACGCACTGCGCGTGCTGGATGAAGTGATTGAAATAGCGCGCAAAGAGCATGCGCCTGCCAATAATAAATCCAAGGAAAAAACCGCACACTAAGGTCCCTGACGGGCTTGGCAATCTTGCCGCACCCTTGATAATGAAGCCTCCGTCTCCCTCTCCCCATCCCTACCCATGAACCTCCACCACAAAATGGTTTTCGTAGGGTGCGCTTGCGCACCAACGGTTAATGGTGCGCAAGCGCACCCTACGGCAAGGTTCATAGGGCACAATTCGGTCGGGGAATTTGCGACAGGGGTCTCTCCCGCGAGCGAGCGAGGGCGTATATGAATCGCGACGCGAACTTTACGTTAAAGGTTGTCATCACCGGTGCATCCAGTGGTCTGGGTTGGGCGCTGGCCTGCCATTACCTGGAGTGCGGAGCGGTAGTTGCAGCTATCGCCCGTCGCCCGGAATTATTGCAAGCGTTGGCAGCCCAGTTTCCGGGACACGTCTTTTGTTATGAAGCGGATGTATGCGATGCCTCTGCGATGCAACAGGCTGCCCATAATTTCATTACCCGCGTAGGTTGTCCGGATATCGTCATCGCCAATGCGGGCGTCAGTGTCGGTACCCTGGGCGAATATGCCGAAGACCAGGCCGTATTCAAACAGATATTTGAGGTCAATGTGCTGGGCATGGTCAAGACTTTCCAGCCTTTCATTGCGGAAATGCGCACTGCCGGTGCAGGGACGCTGGTCGGCATTGCCAGTGTCGCCGGTTTACGCGGCCTGCCGGGTGCCGGTGCCTACTCGGCTTCAAAAGCGGCCGCGATTGCCTATCTGGAATCGTTGCGCGTCGAACTGCATGGTAGCGGCGTCGCCGTGGTCACGATATGTCCAGGCTATATTGCGACCCCAATGACCGCCGTCAACCCCTATGCGATGCCCTTCCTGCTGGAAGCTGATGAGGCAGCCGCCCGCATGGCAAGGGTTATTGAAAAAGAAACCGCTTTTAGCGTCATTCCCTGGCAAATGGGACTGGTGAGTCAGTTGTTGAGGCGCTTGCCTTGCTGGCTATATGACCGGATTTTTGCCCATGCACCTCACAAGCCGCGCAAGCCGGTTTAATGCGCCTCTACAAAAAATTTTGGGTCGGCGTGCCGGAATATCTGGCACGATATTATGGGTGGGCCTATCTGTGGCGAGGCAGCCTCGAAATATTCCTGGGAATACCCAAACGTACAATTCTGAATAACGGCATATGCCGTTAAAAATGTAGAACTACCAAACACGAATACGACTATAATCAATTCAATCTTTAACTTCTATTTTGAAACTACAGATTTGGAGCGTCAATAAAATTTTCTTGGGATGGAACAAACAACAACATCAACCGACGGAAGCATCAAGTCAGTTTCGAGACGGCACAGCTTGTTTTTAAAGACCCGCTTCATATTAGCAAACAGGACAGAATCGAGAATGGTGAGCAATGTTGGCAGACCATAGGGCTGGTGCATGATGTTGAGCTGTTACTGGTGGCACACGCCTACACTGTAGCCGAATGAATATGGGACTTTGTAGACAGCACTCGCCATCAGTTTGAATTGTTGCCGCAACTCAAAGAATCATAGCGTTTTCGTTTTTATACCAAAAATCAGTAATTTTAATGTCAACAAAATCAGACAGGAGTTGCCATGAAATTTTCAAAAGGAATGTTTGCTATCGCTGTCATGATGTCGCTGATCGCCGGACTGAGCGGATGCGCCAACAGCTTGGTTGAAATTCGCTTAGGGTCTGATCGGGTATCTAAGGCCGATGCGAGTCAGATTATCAACTGCCAGCCCAAGGGAAAGATAAATGTCAGCGTTCTTGCCGAAATTGGATTTATCAGCCGCAGCGCAGAGGCCGTAGAAGCCAATTTATTGCAACTGGCACGAAATGGCGCCGTAGATGCTGGTGGAGATACGGTCGTGAAAGACAGTTCGCCAGATTTTGGCAAGAGCAACTTTTCAATTTACAAATGCAGGCCTTGATCTGAATATCTTTCAAGCCTGAAAATAATCCGTCCTTATTTCGGCATCCTTCATTTCAGTCCCAAAGTAGTTGACACTTTCGATGACAAAAAA
>CAIRBC010000452.1 GCA_903876685.1 uncultured Nitrosomonadales bacterium
CAACATCAGATATCTCCTATGAAAGCTTTCTCAATATAGCCTTCGCTCATCATCAAGCTAATCGACTAGATGAGGCTGAATGCCTATATCGACAGATTCTGCGGCATTTTCCGAACGATTTTGTAGCGCTACACCTACTTGGGGTTGCACGCTCGCAGCTAGGTGACCTATTTGACGCAGAAGAATTATTAAATAAAGCGATAACGGTCAACAGAGTAACACCTCAGGTTTATTATAACTTGGGAAATGTTTATGCGGGCCAGTCGAGGCGGACCGATGCTAGGAGTTGTTTTTTGAAGGCATATTCACTAGATGGCAATTTTGCTCTCGCTCGGCAACAATTGGATCGAGTCAACTTCTGAAAAAGAACTTACTATAAATAATATGAAAAATTCGAGAATAAAAATAGCTATCATTACCAATGGTCAGTCCAATTGTGGAATTTACAATCATGCAAGAGCTACGTGCAGCATACTCAAGACATCCGACAAGTATGAATACGAGTTTGTCCCAGTAGCTGGAAGAGAAGAATTTCTCGATTGGCTGCAAAAATCAACTGCAGACGTCCTTCTTTGGAATTACCATCAGACTATTCTTGGCTGGCTTGATGATGAATTGATTAGAAAAATAGGTTTGCCGCAATTCATGATTACTGGTTATGATGGGGTTGCGATTTTCAAGGGTATATTGCATTATTTTGTCTGCGATCCGACATTTGTCCCTCATGAAAATTATTCACCCGTTGCACGTCCGTTAAAGCACTATCCAGATGTGCATTACAGCCCCCCTGGCGAGGTTATCAAGGTGGGAAGTTTTGGCTTTGGGCAGTACACGGAAAATTTTCCATATCTGGTTTCCATGGTGAACGCCCAATTCAGGGAGCTGGTGATTCTCAATCTGCACATTACCTATGGTGCATGTGTTGATTCAACGGGTGCTCTCGCTCGGGAAATCGCGAATCAATGCTATGCAACTGCCAATAGCAATGTCAAATTGAATATTGATCATGACTTTTTGGATGATGACTATTCTTTGGTTAAAAAACTTAATGAGAATGATATTAACGTACTCTGTTATAGTGAAATGCCAGGACGCGGCACCAGCAGTTGCATAGACTATTTGCTTTCCGCGAAGAAACCAATTGCGCTAAGCAGTAGCGACATGTTTCGCCACATCAACTACGATCACCAATTGCAATATGATTCTACTAGTCTGAAAAGTATTCTTGAAAATGGCCTTGCTCCGCTAGAGGTTTTTTACGAAATGTGGAGTGAAAAAACATTTATTCACGATTATGAATCAATTTTTAATAAAAAATTGGGTGGTGATTCAATAATTAGTTTTAGAGTTGATAAACGGAATTTGAGTCGGGCACTGTTTAGAGCACCATTTGCCGGAATGGAAAAAGTTAAGATGTCCAACTCACAAGCTGGGCAGGACCTTTTTGTATTGGCTATGCTTAAAGGTAAGACAGAAGGTACCTACTTGGAAATTGGTTGTCACGATCCGGTTTATAGCTCCAATACACTGATATTGGAGCGCGATTTTGGCTGGCATGGAGTCAGTATTGATATTCAATCAGTTGTTGTGCAGAGGTTTAACTCTTTGCGAATTAATCAAGCGGTTGAAAGTGATGCCACGCAAGCTGACTATACCTTCCTGTTGAACCAAGCCGGAATTTTTGATACTGACATTGATTACGCAAGTGTTGATTGTGATCCAGCTCAAAACACTTATAAGGCCTTAAAACTTTTACCCTTGGACACTCATCGGTTTGCAGTCATAACGTACGAACATGACGCGTACGCTTCCGGACCTGAGTTTAAATACCGGAGCAGGGAATATCTGGAAAGCCGCGGGTACCAGCTGCTAATCAGCAACATAAGTGCGTCGGGTCTGGATAAAGATTTTGAAGACTGGTGGATTCATCCATCATTGGTAGACCCCGCAGTGGTCGCCAAATTCCAAAACCTGGATGGTGGTGCTAAAAGCTGGCTGGATTGCTTATTTTTGAATTAGCGTTTACAAGGGAAATCAATGTGAATGGCTTTCAGTTCCCATCTTGAATCCGGTGTCGTTTGGGTAACTCGATAAAGGAAGGTGACTCCTGATCGGTTGACTTCAATGCGACAGATTCAACGTAGGTGCCATCGGCCCGTGCGGCTGACCGTTGATCCTTGAGCCCCGGTCTTCGACAGTTACGCGCGTAAGCGCCTTGATTTCATTGACTTTTGGTTTAAAACGTGCCCCTACAACAGGGTCATCTGCTGGGTTTGACTTGGCTGTTTGACCTTCAGAGCCTTGAACACCTGGTGGTC
>CAIRBC010000453.1 GCA_903876685.1 uncultured Nitrosomonadales bacterium
GCTCGCCAGCATATGCGCCTGCGACTGCATCACCCCTTTGGGCATCCCGGTGCTGCCGGAGGTGTAGCGGATCGACGCCAGCTTGAGCGGATCGGCGGCGGGAAACGCCGCGTCCGTTCCACCCGCAACGACGCCGGCGCCAGACCAGTCGCCCCAGCCGAGGCTCAGCACATCGGCGGGCTCGACACTGTCAGGCAACAGGAACAGCGGCGGTGGCGTCGCGATATCGCTGACCGTGGCAAGACCCACGAGCCCGGCGCGGTCGGTGATCACGGCATCGACGCGCGCCTTGTTCAACGCGTAAGCGAGCGAGCCGCTCCTGGCAGAGATCTCGACACCCCCCTCTATCGAAACAGCTGCCGTTGTGACCAAGGAGACGGTCGCCAATCCCTACGGGCCGGATGCGCTGTGGAAGGAGGGCGATTACATCACCAAGGCTACGTTGGTGATTCTGGTGCTGATGTCCAGCGGCAGTTGGTATATCCTGTTCACCAAGCTCTACCAGCAATTCAAGCTGGGTCGGCAAGGCAAGGCAGCCAACGCCAGTTTTTGGAGTGCAGGGAATGTGCGTCTGGCAATTGATACACTGGAAAAAGGCACGCCTTATCACTTCATTGCCAGTTCTGCTGTCGATGCACTCTCCCATCACGAGGGTCTGCTGGCTCATATCGGCCTGAATGCTTGGATCACTCAGTCCATACAACGTAGCATTGAAAGTATTCAAAATCGCTTGCAGGACGGACTGGCATTTCTGGCAACGGTTGGTGCTACTGCCCCCTTCATCGGCTTGTTCGGCACAGTATGGGGCATCTATCACGCCTTGACTGCGATTGGCATTGCCGGACAGGCTTCGATAGACAAGGTGGCTGGGCCGGTCGGGGAAGCTTTGATCATGACGGCAGTTGGGCTATTTGTCGCGGTTCCGGCAGTGCTGGGCTATAACCTGCTGATTCGCCGCAACAAGGCGGTACTCGAAACGGTGCGTGCCTTCGGTACCGACCTGCATGCCGTGCTGTTGGGAGAGGCCACCATTGCCAAGGAGCCGGCCAAACTGAACACGACTGTCAATTCCTCCAATCTGGCTTACGCGAGTTAAATCATGGCTATCAACTTTGCGAGTACTCATGAAGAGCAAGGGATGGTTTCGGCGATCAACACTACGCCGTTGGTAGACGTGATGCTGGTGTTGCTGATCATATTTTTGATCACCATTCCGGTCGTCAGACATGCGGTGCAGGTAGAGCTACCCAAGGAAAGTAACCATGTGCAATTGACCAAACCGGAAGATATTAGTATTTCAGTTTCCAGAAATGGCAATATTTACTGGAATGACCAACTGCTGGCAAATCAGTCGATACTAGTGCAAAAGCTGAAGAAAATCGCAACCACTCAGCCGCAGCCTGCGGTGCAGATACGCGGCGACAGTAATGCTGATTACGAGCCGATCGGCAGAGTCGTGCTGGCCTGTCAGCGTGCGGGGATTCTGAAAATCGGCTTTATCACCGAGCCTCAGTTATAACGCTAATAAAAGGAAAATTTCATGGCAATGAACATAAACACCGCTGACGATGAGGTGTTGTCTGAAATGAACACCACACCGCTGATCGACGTGATGCTGGTATTGCTGGTTATGTTGATCATCACGATTCCGATTCAGCTGCATTCCGTGGATTTGAATATGCCCGCAGGCAACCCGCCACCCCTGCTGGTAAAACCTGAAGTGGTGCAGATAGACATCGGTGCCAATAACGCGATCCGCTGGAATGGCGATGTAATCAAGGAGACGGCCAATCTGGAGGCGAAACTTTCCGCAGCAGCCAAGCAGTCGGTTCAGCCTGAATTGCATTTGCGACCGGACAAACATGCCGCATACAAGACGGTGGCGGCAATCATGGCGGCGGTGCAGCGCAAAGGGCTTAACAAAATCGGTATCGTCGGCGCAGAACAGTTTATTTGATTCATCGATTCGACCCTTATATGGCGGCAGAGCTTTCTGCCGCCATTTCTATTGCTATCTTCGCTCATCTTTCATTTAAAACACTCTAAATTCACTTATCTTCTATCTAATCCATAAAATAATGGTTCGTATTCCATGCCCGCTCGCTTAACATGATTTTTGTAGCAGGATCATTATCGGTTTTTACGCAGCAACTTTTTAGATAGTTTGGAGAAATGATGAGAGTCAAAAAATTAAGTATGTGGGTCAGCGGAGCCTTGCTGTTTCTGGGTGCGAGCAATTCCTGGGCAGACGATGCCACTGGCAAAGACACATTCAAGGGCAAAATCGGCAAGACTTACGCCGAATCCAAGGAATGGTGGCCGGAGAAGAAGCAGGCGCCCAAGGGCGCACCCAATATTATTTATTTCCTGATCGACGATGCGGGCTTCGGTTCGTCCAGCGCGTTCGGTGGTCTGATGCAGACACCGACGCTGGACAGCCTTGCCAATGATGGGCTGCGCTTCACTAATTTCCATACTACGGCGATCAGCTCCCCCAGTCGCGCAGCACTGCTGACGGGACGCAATGCGCATTCGGTGCATATGGGGCTGTTCCCGGTGACCTCGGCAGGATTCCCCGGCTATGACGGACATATCCCCGGCGAGGCTGGCACCATTGCCGAGGTATTGCAGACAAATAATTACAGCACCTATGCGGTTGGCAAATGGCATCTGACACCGATCGACGAAATTACGCCGATCGGCCCTTTCGACCGTTGGCCCAGCGGCAAGGGCTTCGACCACAATTACGGCTGGCATCTGGGACATACTGACCAGTATCATCCAAACCTGTATGAAGACAACAATGTCATCGACATCGAACCCAACCAGAAGCATGTGACTACACTGCTGGCCGACAAGGCAATCAAGTATATCGCCAACGAAAAATCGCTCGCCCCGGAAAAGCCTTTTTTCCTCTATTTTGCCACCGGCGCAACGCATGCGCCCCATCAGGTGGATCAGAAATGGAGCGACTTGTACAAAGGCAAGTTCGACAAGGGCTGGGACTGGTATCGCGAGGAAGTGCTGGCACGGCAGAAGAAACTGGGCATCGTGCCGCAGAACGCAGAACTCCCGCCGCGCGATCCGAAAGTGGCTGCCTGGGATAGTCTGACCCCAGAGGCTAAACAGGTGTATGCCCGTTACATGGAAGTGTATGCAGGCTTCATGACTCATGCTGATTATGAGTTCGGGCGCATTGTCGAGTATCTCAAGGAAATCAAGCAACTGGACAATACGCTGATCGTTGTGATGATCGGTGACAACGGCGCTTCCCCAAGCTCGCAACACGGCAGTTTCAACGGGCATATCAGCGGTCTGGAAGGCAGCAAACAGGTCGCTGAAGCACTCAAAAATAT
Organism: uncultured Nitrosomonadales bacterium; assembly: GCA_903876685.1. Classification (GTDB taxonomy): domain Bacteria; phylum Pseudomonadota; class Gammaproteobacteria; order Burkholderiales; family Gallionellaceae; genus Gallionella. The sequence continues at coordinate 3,357 of CAIRBC010000453.1, forward strand.
CGCCAAATTCGGTACCGAAGAGTCCGACTCGGATGCGCCCTCTGGCTGGACTCAGGCCACCAATACCCCGTTCCGTCAATGGAAGGTCGATGCCAATTCCGAGGGCGGAACGCATAACCCGTTGATTCTATATTGGCCAAAGGGCATCAAGGACAAGGGTGGCATCCGCAACCAGTACAGTCATCTGAACGACATTGCGCCCACCACGGTGGAACTGTCCGGTGCAAAGGTGCCCAAGGTAATCAAGGGTTACCAGCAGCGTCCATTCGAAGGAACGAGTCTGGCTTACACGCTGGACAACGCAAAGGCACCCTCACGTCACAAGGTGCAATATTACGAGATCATGGGCAAGCGGGGAATCTACCAGGATGGCTGGAAAGCCTCGGTTTATCACGTGCCCGGTAGCGACTTTAGCAAGGATGTCTGGGAACTGTATCACATCGATGAAGACTTCAATGAACGTTTCAATCTGGCGGAAAAAAATCCGGCAAAACTGAAGAAACTCCAGGCGGTGTTCGACCATGAAGCCAAGAAATACAACGTGTATCCGATTGATGATGGTGCCAAAGGCTTTGGCAGCAGAAAACGCAGCGCCTTTGGCATGCAAAACAAAATCGTGCTTTACCCGGGTCTCTCGCAGTTGCTCAACTTTAGCGGTCCGCAGTTGGAGTCAACTTCGTTCTCGATTACCGCAGAAGTAGACTTGCAAAGTAATGACCAGGGCGTGCTGTTCGCCACCGGCGGTGCTTTTGATGGCTTGAGCCTGTTCATCAAGGATGGGAAATTCCAGGTTGCGCACAATTCAGGTACGGTCATCAATCACCTTGAATCGACTGAACCCTTGCCTGTAGGTAAGGCACAACTGAAGTTTGAACTAAATTACGTCGAACCCAAAGACAAGCCAGTAGGGCGTGCGGCATTAAGCAGACGTCCGGCTGGCAATGAGGCAATTTATGTCAATGATGTCAAGGTTGCACAACGGGATATCGTCTATGCAGAGGCGCGTTACATCGCTTCCTATCAGGATGCGATCGATGTCGGCCAGGATTTGACCTCACCAGTGTCGGATCGATACAAAAGCCCCTTTGCTTTCAACGGCAAGCTGAAACAAGTTTCAATCGAATATAAATAATCCGGAGAATCATAATGCTTCAAAAGAAACGCCTTAATCTAACGGGCACGCCCGTTTCCCTCTCCCCAACCCTCCCCCGCGAGGGGGGAGGGAGTAAAGGTCGCTGCGCGAGCTTAACGTTAAGTATCGCAGCAGCACTTTCGCTGCTCGCCAGTGGTGCGTCTGTTGCCGCCGAGCCGAACGACTTGCAGCAGGAAAACGCACGCCTCAAGCAGGAGTTGCAGCAGGCTTTGAACCGGCTCAAGGCTTTGGCACCTGAACCGGCAGCAGATGCAGCGGCGCAACCGACTAAGCTCTCACCGGTTCCCGAGGTGGTTCAGCCTGCGCAGTCAAAAAATGCTGCTCAACTGCCCGTGGAAACCCTCGACAGGGTGGTGGTGCATGCCCGTGATCGGGATGAAAAATTGCAGGATGTACCCATTCCGGTATCGGCAATTAGCGCCAAGGCACTGGAGCAAAGCAACGCGGTGACGGTGCAGGATTTCTCCAAGTTGACACCCAACCTGCTGGTGCATGCCGGCAATGCGCGCCAGCAAAGCGTCGCGATTCGCGGTGTGGGCAAGAATGTTTCCAACGATGCGCTGCAACCGAGCGTCGGCGTGGTCATCGATGGCGTACCCAGTGCCTTTATCCTGCAAGCTTGGGGAGACTTTCCGGATCTCGATCATGTCGAGGTGTTGCGCGGACCGCAGGGCACTTTGCAGGGTATGAACACCACCATGGGCGTCATCAATGTAGTGACCAAGGGGCCCAGCTTTACGCCGCAGAACTCGTTCGAGCTGACACTCGGTGACCATCATGCGGTCGGTGGCAAGGCTTCAGTCACTGGCCCGATACAGGATGGGGTGCTGGCCTACCGCGCTTCGGTATTCTCGGAGAAACGCGATGGTCCGTTCAAGGATATTGCCTTGCAACACTCCAACGAGACTTTTCAGGAACGCAATCGGTTTGGCGGAAAATTGCAATTTCTGCTGCTGCCGACTGACAGTATTGCCGCCAAGTTGACTTTCGAAAGACAGGAGTCTGCCGAACTGTTGCCTTGGGGCGAGCCGCCACTGCTCGGAGACCCCGCCACCTTTCCAAACGGAACAACCAGACCCACGACTTACACTACCCGTTTGTCCCGTTCCTGGTTCGGCGGCTATCAACCGGTGGTGGGCAGTTGGAACTTGCTCGACAACCAGGGTTCGGAACCGACGCGCAGCATTTCGAATGGCGTGACGCTGGATCTCAACCAGTCCTTGGAAGGGGTGTTGGAAGGCTACAACCTGACCTCGATCACGGCCTATCGAGACTCGCAGTTCGATGCCAAGAACGCCGCCGGCTGGACGCATTTCGAGATCACCCGCAGCGGCGCGCTGATCGATCAGAGCCAGGTCTCACAAGAACTGCGCATCAATTCCCCGGTATCCAGAGAGCACAGCATCGATTACACGGCGGGTATCTATGCGGTGAAATCCAAGGTAGACGCACTGGATCGTAACATGAGTGGCAGCGATGGCGGCGCATTTTATGCAACTGACGCTCAATATAAAGCACTCAACGGATCGCCAGTGGGCTATCAGTTGTTACAGAATTCGATCAACGGGCTGGATGTTTATATCGATCAGAAACCCAATGCATCGAGTTATGCGGCTTTCGGGCAGCTTAACTGGCACGCCAGCGAAAAAACCACGCTGACGCTCGGTTTACGGCGCACCACCGAGAATCGAAGCAACAGTTATTCCAGCTATATCGTCCAGGATTCGTCCTTGCTAAACAATATCGCTGCGAATGTCTATACCGGCGCGACCGCCGATCAATTGACCAAGGCAAAGGCCATACGCACGGCAAAGCTCAACGGTCTCGGCAACATTCCGCAACTCAGTATCAACAACACCTCCTACAGTTGGCTGATCAATCCGAGTTACAAGTTGAGTGATGATATTCTGCTGTATAGCTCGCTAGGCAAGGGTGAAAAGTCGGGCGCGGTGCAGTTCAACACCACGACGCTAAGTTCTTATATTGTGACACCCGAAAAATCGCTGGATTTCGAACTGGGCGTGAAGGGAGCATTTCTCGATCATTCGCTGGTATGGAACACCAATATCTATGAAACCCGTCTGACCGACTACCAGCAACAGTTGTCGGTGTTTGATCCGATCACGACTGCGAAGACCGGTAATAATTCATACCTGTCCTATCTGGGCAGCGTGGGTGGCGTGACGCTCAGAGGGATAGAAACCGACGGCAGCTATACGCCGAACCGCAACTGGCGGTTCACCTTTGGCGCGGCACTCAGTCAGTCGTTCTATTCAGACTTCAAGGACTCTCCTTGCCAGCCTGACAGCGCCGGCAATCCGGTGGTAGGTCAGTGCGATTACACCGGAAAACAACTGCCGTTTGCGCCTAAATTCACCAATAATCTGGGTGTCTCGTTCCGTTTGCCGATCAGCAATAATCTGCTGTTGAACACCTTTGTCAACAACACTTATCGCAAGGGTGCCAACTACAATGCTTCGTTGTCGGATTTCGGCAATTGGGGTAGTTATAACATCACCGATGCGGGTGTAGGCGTAGAGACACAGGACGGTAAATGGGAGCTGTCGCTGGTGGCAAAAAATCTGTTCGATACCAAGTATGTAACCGATATTACGCCTTATTCAAGTTCGGCAGCCACCTCCGCCACACCCGGCGAACGGCGCTATATTGGACTGGTGGTACGCGCCAAGCAACTATGACGACAGCTTACCCTGCCTTGAATTTGCCACCCCTGCCGGGTGGCAATCACTACCGCTTCCATAGCATTGTCAAGCCGGTAGGTGCGCAATGCAACATTGCTTGCAGCTATTGCTTCTATCTGCACAAGGAGCAGTTGCTCAAGCAGCCACCGACCCCGCGCATGAGTGACACCATGCTGGAGCTGCATATTCGTTCGTATATAGAGGCGCAGTCCGGTGACGAGGTGGTGTTTACCTGGCAGGGTGGCGAGCCTACACTGGCGGGTCTGGAGTTTTTCCGCCGAGTCGTGCTGTTACAGCAGCGCTATGCCAGACCCGGACTACGCATTCTGAATGACCTGCAAACCAATGGCCTATTGCTCGATGAGGAATGGGCTGTCTTCCTCAAACAGCAGCAATTTTTGGTTGGCCTGTCCATCGACGGGCCGGCTGCTTTACATGACCTGTACCGGCGCAGCCGGAATGACAAGCCGACCCACCAGGCGGTGATGAAGGCGGTATCCTTGCTGCGGCGCCATGGGGTGGAATTCAATGCCTTGTGTGTGGTTAATTGCGCCAATGCACGCAAGCCTCTCGATGTTTATCGATTCCTGCGTGATGAAGTCAGGCCGCGCATGATTCAGTTTTTGCCAGGGGTAGAGCCTTGCAATTTTCAACAGTGTGCACCCGGAAAGGCGGTTATACCGACGATAACGGGCACTGCGCAACCTGGAAGCCTTGACTCAGTGGTCACGGAATGGTCGGTTGTAGCTGAGGACTGGGGTTATTTCCTGACCAGTATCTGGGACGAATGGTTCAAAAGGGATTATGGTCGGGTGCATGTGGATCAATTCGAAAATGTCATTTCACAGATGATGGGTCTGGGCGCTCAAAGCTGCGTGAGCAATGAGTTTTGCGGAAAGTCCTTGGCCATCGAACACAATGGCGACATCTACAGTTGCGACCATTTCGTCTACCCGGAATATCGACTTGGAAATATTCAAAACGCGCATCAGGGTAATCTGGCCTTCAGCAAGCAACAGCAAAAATTCGGTATGGACAAGCGCGACAAGCTCCCCGGCTACTGTCGATCCTGCAATTACCTGCGACTATGCTGGGGAGAATGCCCGCGAAATCGTTTTATAAGTACCCCTGACGGCGAGGCTGGGCTGAACTATTTATGTCCGGGATTAAAGAAATTCTATGCCAAGGCCATCTCCGCGCAGGCAGAACTGCGCCAGCGACTAACAGGTGCCTGGAGCTAATGACTTGAATTACCTGAGAGAGCCAAACATTTAACACATTGAAATGTTGACAGCTCTCCCGGAAATACGGTTTTGTGTGGTTAACGGTTCATCCTTTTTTATCTTAAAAAATGTGGCATCCTTCATTTCAGTCCCAAAGTAGTTGACACTTTCGATGACAAAAAA
>CAIRBC010000454.1 GCA_903876685.1 uncultured Nitrosomonadales bacterium
ACTTCCCACAATAACAGAGGAACACCGGCCTTTCTTACGACTTGATTGTCACGCAGTAATTAAGGAGGGTTTCGTTTACATGCCCTGAATGAAATCGGGATGATTGATGCTTGCAAGACCTAGGCACGTCGAGACGTAACAGTGCGTACTGCGATTTGAAAATGAGGCAGGCAAGGGCGATCACTATCACTTGGATGGTGTCGAGTTGCCCTACCGCTTTTCTACGATGCCGGTGCTATTGCGTGATTTTTGGATAATGGTGGATGAATGGAGGCAATCATGAATACAGTCGTCGTCGGCGTATCCAGTCGCGAGGAAGTCAATGCGCGGTTTTTGCGTGCGTTGGAAACGGGCAAGCCACAAGGCGCTTACCGCAGCTTTGAAAGTACAGCAGAGCTATGGCGCACGCTTTCCCCAAAACGCTGGGATGTGCTAAAGGTGATGACCGGGGCGGGTGCATTGTCTCTGCGTGAAGTGGCGCGGCGTGTACACCGTGATGTCAAAGGCGTACACAGTGATGCTCACGCATTGCTTAATGCTGGGTTGCTGGATAAAACTGACGACGGAAAAATCATCTTCCCGTTTGATTCGGTGCATGTGGATTTTATGCTACAGGCGGCATAACTCCTTGCACCGATAATGCCCGCCCCCTTTTGTAGACGTTTGTGTAACATTGTCTTGATGTTATTTGATTTAAAATTGATAATAGTCGGATAATAATTAACATCAAGAGGTGTGTCATGGAAGTGCGAACCAGCGAAACAATTTCAGTTACAGATATTCAGCGTCGGGCCAAGGATATTTTTGAACGTATCGAAAATGGCGAACAGGACAAGTACGTAGTGTTAAAGAACAATGCCATCGCGGCAGTTCTGCTTCCTGCCGACCGTTATGAAGCATTGATGGACGAACTGGATGATTTGAGAATTGGTGCGATGGCTGCCGAACGCATATCTACATTTGACCGATCTAAAGCAATTTCCCACGCGGAAATGATGGCGCGTTTCGGGGTGGAAGAACAGGTTGAGCAATGACTTGGAACGTTATTTACCACGAAGAGGTTGCTGCCGATCTTCAGGCTATCGGGCAGTCTGAAGCCCGGATTATCCTGAAAGTTATTGAAAAAAGAATTAAAAATGGCGAACCCGACAAGCTTGGAAAAGCGCTGTCCGGTCAACTGGCCGGGTGTCGTCGCATTCGCACCGGCAGCACGCGGATTGTGTACAGGGTCAATGCAGATGTGATTGAGGTCTTGATCGTCGCCGTTGGTCAGCGTAAGGACTCGGCTGTGTACACAACTGCTGGAAATCGAGTTTAAAAACCGGACAAACTGCTCGTTGATTCCTCGTCGTATTTTTTTATAAACTAAATTTGGAACCGTAAAATGTCAGAATTACCTTTGAGTACCGAGCCACAACAATATGCAATTGATCTAGTTGTTAGCATGTTACAAGATACTTATACATCTTTGTTCGAAAAGAAAAAAGAGCTTGAATCATTGGAAAAAACAGAAGAAGTCAACTCATCTCTAAACATCATCCAATTTCGTTTAGATACACTGGGGAAAGTTGAGACTAAACTTTTGGAACCGATTAAGGCGATGTACAAATCTGCCGAATCAATTGCTCAAATATTAAATTCAGAGCAACGCCTTCTTGCATTACAGAAACAAAGTGATATGTTAAAGCATATCGATGTAACGTTTACTGCTTCGATTATGCAAGGGCTTTGATCTCATCGTGCATCAGTAAGCCATTTTAGTGTTTTTTCATGATGTGTTTCTGGAACCCAGCGACCAATAGCTCGCATGACTGACCCGCCGAAACCAATGACATCTTGAAGTTGAGGTAACACTTTTTGATGGTCATCGGAAAGCCTTGGCGCAATTGTAAATAGACGCGAATTATCAGGTTCACCTTCTACTACAACGAGAGTCGGTTCAGGATTTTTTCTTCGGAAGTGCGCATTTCGATGAAGATGTGCAAGTGAATTGGGCGGCCACAGCTCATCAATTGGCGCACGGTGAATTGCACGAACGGATAAATAGCCAATGACAAAACAAGTTCCCCTTGCAATATCCGGGCCTTGAAATCCAGCGTAGAAAATGACAAGGTCGCCTGCATTCATCCGAAGTAATTGCGAACGCTTTGGTTCGCTTGGCTCTCCGTATGTGAAGGTTTCAAACTCCGGATCATAGTGTGTGTAACCAGTAGAGCCAGAATATTGATCTAACGTGCCGCCATGTCTGGCAACCAGCGCAGGGTAGGTTACGCCCTTGCCTTCCAATAATTCAGAGTATTCTGGAATGGGTACATACTCAAAAGTCCCATCGGAAAATCGTGGCGATAAAGTGCCACCACATCCGCGATCAATTCCGACTCGCAAAAAAAGTATTTTCATAATTTGCATTTCTAATCTTTTGGCTGTGATATACAACCGCCACATAGTTGTTTTACTACTAAGTTCTCCAGAGGCATGGTAATCCATGAACTCCGAAATTGTAACATTTTGAATTTAAAAAAATAATTACTTTATCAAGTGCTGCGGAATCATTTTTATAACCATAGCATGTAGGACGCCCTAATGGAATTCGCAAATCTTTTTGCCATCCTTCATCAGGTATAGGACATATTCTGCCAAAATAATAAAAATTTTGGCATCCTTCATTTCAGTCCCAAAGTAGTTGACACTTTCGATGACAAAAAA
>CAIRBC010000455.1 GCA_903876685.1 uncultured Nitrosomonadales bacterium
ATTTCTTTGCGCAAGCTTTGCAACTTGACACACGTACCATGCGGCTGGAAGCCATGTAAATCAAGTATTTAAAGAACATTATTACGTTAAAATGAACCCCGAAACGTTAGTAAATTAGAATGTTATATCCTGGCGGGGTCATCCCAATTTGGGGTCACAATTTGGGGTCAGGTCTAGCATCGTAGCACAATTTTGGGTCAGGTCTGGCATCGTAGCATTCAGTCCACGCACATATCAATTTCCTCCCCGAATAATCCACCCCGTGTCGTAAAGTGTACGCCGAAGTAATCAGTATTGGCGTGCATCATTGATAGACCTGACCCCGTAGTTGTGACCCCGTAGTTGACCTGACCCCGTAGTTGACCTCGTAGTTGCTCAAAATTTGTGTCGTTATAGACGCTATTCCTTTAGGCCTATCCCCAAACCCCGCTGCGCCGATCCTCTACGCGTTTAGCCTTATGTGTGGCGCGTGGCAAGGCATCAGGTGGCAGGATTCTGACTTCGACTGATACACCTGTTATTGCTTTGAGTTGTCCTGCAAAACGGGCGGCAATAATCGCATCGCTGCCCTGATAACTGGCAGCACGTTCGACTTCAACGGTCAGGCGGTCGAGGTGGTTTTCACGTTCGACAATCAACTTGTATTCGCCGCTAAAGTCATGATCCTTGCGGGCGATGGCCTCGATGTCGCTGGGGAAAATATTCACGCCCTTGATGATCAGCATGTCGTCCAAACGGCCATGCACGCCGAGCATGCGGATCGAGGTGCGTCCACAAGCGCAGGGTTCAGCGGTAAAAGAAACAATGTCGCCGGTGCGAAAGCGAATCATCGGGCGGGCAACTTTTTTCAGTGTGGTCAGCACCAGTTCGCCGCGTTCTCCGGGTGCGACTGGTTCACCGGTATCGGGATTGAGCACTTCGACCAGGATATGATCTTCTGCCCAGTGCATACCATTTTTTTCTTCACACATCCCGGCACAGGCGCCAAAAATGTCTGAAAGTCCATAATAATCATACACTGAGGCACCCCAAAGTGCTTCGATCCGCTGACGGGTCTCAGGGATGGAGCCGCCAGGTTCACCTGCGACAAAAATACGTTTGATCGATAAATCCTGGTGCGGATTAATGCCTTCCTTGAGGGCGGTTTCACCCAGATACCAGGCGTAAGAAGGCGTGGTCCAGATGGCTGTGGCCTGGAACTGTTTGGCAATGGCCAGCAGGCGCTCTGAGGGCAGCGTCCCCGCGTGTATGGATAGCGCCCCCAGTTTTTGTGCGCCGAGTACACATGGGCCACCCACGAATAAGGAGAAATTCAGGGAGTGGCAGTAACGATCTTCCGGGCGCAAGCCGGAGGACCAGAACTGACGTGCTTCGTAATCGATCCAGTCATCGAAGTCTTGCGCGGTGAAGGGGGAGGCGGTCGGTACGCCAGTGGAGCCGCTGGAAGCGGAAATGTAGACGATGTCACGTTCGGGCACGGCGACCAGATCGCCGAACGGAGGCAGTGCCTGTTGTCTTTCACGCAACACCTGTTTGTCGATAAAGGGAAAACGCCGGATATCCTCTAGTGTCCGGACTTGTCCGGGATGTACGCCAGCCTGATCGAAGCTGGCACGGTAATAGGGCGAATGGTCATAGGCATGTTGCAAATGTTGCTGCAATAGTGAAAGTTTCAGTTTGTCCCATTCGGCGCGGGATTGTGTTTCCAACGGGGCATCCCAGTAAGCTGCGTCAGAGGAGGGTGTGGCGTGAATATTAGTCATAGGGCTTCTCGAAAAAGATCATTTCCAAACAGGGTGACGCAAATTCTAGCATAGCGAAAGATAGCATCTTTTGCGCACTTTCGAAACAAACTAATACAGCTATGCTTATACGCACATTTGCCTATAATGCGCACCAGACTATGCTATATCATCTAAACACACTTATCGACTACCTAACTTATCATGAGCAATCCAGATTATCTCGGTTTCGACACCTTATCCTTGCATGCCGGGTCTGCACCCGATCCGGCAACCGGCGCGCGAGCTACGCCGATTTACTTGACTAGCGCTTTCGTGTTCAAGGATTCTGACCAGGCGGCTGCCTTGTTCAACATGGAACGTGCCGGCCATGTCTATTCCCGCATCTCCAATCCAACCAATGCGGTGCTGGAAGAGCGCATCGCCGCACTGGAAGGGGGCATTGCCGGTATCGCAGTCGCCAGCGGTCAGGCTGCACTGCACCTCGGTCTGGCGACCATCGCCGGTGCGGGTTCACATGTGGTGGCTTCGCGCGCACTATATGGCGGTTCGCAAAATCTGCTGGCGTATACCATGAAACGCTTCGGTATCGATACCACCTTTGTAGCTCCGCGAGATCTGGATGCGTGGCGCGCGGCGATACGTCCGAATACCAGGGTGTTGTTCGGCGAAACGCTCGGCAATCCCGGTCTGGATGTGTTGAATATTCCAGAAATCGCAGCACTTGCGCATGAGCATTATTTACCGCTGATGGTCGATTCCACCTTTAGCACCCCCTATCTGTTGCGCCCGTTCACCCATGGCGCCGACCTGCTGATGCATTCTGCCACCAAGTTTTTGTGCGGTCACGGGACGGCCATCGGCGGCTTGCTGGTTGATGGCGGAACTTTCGACTGGCAGCAGGCCTATGATAAAACCGGACGTTTTGCCGAGTTATGCGAACCCTACGACGGCTTTCACGGCATGGTGTTTTCTGAAGAATCGACGGTTGGTGCCTTCTCTTTGCGCGCGCGCCGCGAAGGATTGCGCGATTTCGGTGCGGTAATGAGTCCGCATAATGCGTTTGCGATTCTGCAAGGGATTGAAACACTGGCGCTGCGTATGGAAAAACATGTCGCCAATACCCGCCGGGTCGTTGAATTTTTGCTAAAGCATGCGGCAGTGGAATCGGTTTCCTATCCTGAATTGCCAGAACATCCGGATTATCAGTTGGCAAAGACGCTGCTTCCCAAGGGCTGCGGTGCAGTATTTACCTTTAATATCAAGGGAAATCGTGCTGCGGGACGGCGCTTCGTGGAAGCGCTGACTATCTTCTCGCATCTGGCAAATGTCGGCGATGCCAAGTCGCTGGTGATACATCCCGCCTCGACCACGCATTTCAGGGTGCCAGCCGAACAACTGCTGGCTGCGGGCATGAGCGAGGGAACCATGCGCTTGTCGGTAGGGCTGGAAGATGTGGATGACCTGCTCGATGATTTGGCGCGCGGCTTGAAAGCCTCGCAAAAGGAGTAAAGAATGTTTTTGACGATTGATGGTTTTGAAAGTTATTGCTACACAGGCGGCAAGTCATTTGATGCGACATTACCCGTGATGGTATTCATTCATGGTGCACAAAATGACCACTCGGTCTGGATATTGCAAACGCGTTATTTCGCGCATCATGGGTTTGCGGTGCTGGCGGTAGATTTGCCCGGACATGGTCGCAGTAAGGGCGAGCCTTTGCATAGCGTGCAAGCGATGGCCGAGTGGATTTTGCGTTTGCTGGATGCGGCAGGTGTGCAGCAGGCGAGTCTGGTCGGACACAGTATGGGTTCACTGATTGCACTTGAGGTGGCGGCAACCGCTCCTGCAAGGGTCGCAAGACTGGCACTGTTAGGCGCTGCCAGCCCGATGAAAGTCTCAGATTTGCTGCTCAACGTAACCCTGAATGACGAGCAGTCAGCGATAGACATGGTTAACAGTTGGTCGCATTCGTCGATTGCGCAGAAGCCGTCCTTCCCCGGTCCGGGTTTTTATGCGAGGGGTGGAGCCAGGCGTTTGATGCAACACATTACGCGTAAAGGTGGCAAAAATATGTACCATGTCAACTTTAGCGCCTGCAATGCCTACGCGAATGCAGAGGCGGCAGCTAAGTCGCTCCAGTGTCCTGTACTATTCCTGATAGGGCAGCGCGACCTGATGACACCGCCCAGGGCAGTCGCGACGCTGATTAAACTGATTCCGCAGGCGCGCAGCGTGTTACTGGCACAATGCGGCCATGCGATGATGGAGGAGCAGCCGGATGCGGTGCTGGACAATTTGTACTCGTTTATGACGGGTCAATAAAGTAGGCTATTTCTGTTGACTCAGTTCTGTCATGATGTTAGCCAGATGAGCCAGTCCTGCCATGATTATTGGTAATTGATCAAGCTCCTGGGGAAGGTTTTCAGCACACTTGGCAATATCATTGTTTTTTGCCGCAGCTTTCTGCAAGGCTGCTGCTGCACTCAATTCAATTGCGCCGAGTGGTTGTGACACACCTGTCAATGAATGTGACAGCAGGGTGGCGGTTTCCAGTCTTGTGTTAACAAGGCGGGGACAATTTTCTCTATTTGCGACTCCCTGTGTCGTCACCAGAGCCAGAGCTTCTTCGGCGCTGGAAGCAGTATCGACTGAAAAACCGATTTGTGCTAATTGATGCTGAAGTATGCGCAAACCGATACGATTATCATCAACCACCAGAATTTTTTTATGTGGAATATCTGCGATTTTTGGCATCCTTCATTTCAGTCCCAAAGTAGTTGACACTTTCGATGACAAAAAA
>CAIRBC010000456.1 GCA_903876685.1 uncultured Nitrosomonadales bacterium
GCAACGTCGGCCTCTGCTGCTGGCTGGCTTGAGTTTACAAAATATTACCTTCCCGTCGCCTTCAATAACGGAATTAATGCTTACGCTATTTGGTTATCGAAATGGAACCTCTTGAGTGATAAACAACAGGAAATTCTGCAAGCCGCCTTTGATAAACATATTGATAATATCTGGCAATACTCGCAAAAACTTCGTAAAGACACTGAAGACTGCATAATGGCTAAAGACGCTTGCAAGGGAAAGAAATATGAGATCATCAAAGTTGAGTTACCTGGCGATGATCAGGCGTATATAAACAATAAATTCAAAAATACATCCTTCAAAAAATGGGCTGAGTCATGTAACCAGGAATATCCAAACTGTGAAAAAGAATGGCTGAGCTTAGCCGGCCCTGTCGCTGGCATAAAGTGAAACCATCATGATGCAGAATTTGATTAAAACCCCGCAAGACCCGATAGATATGCAGTTGGTAATTTTGCCTTTGCGTATCATTTCTGTCCTTTCTGCCTTGGTATTTGCGCTCAATTTTTGTTATGAAATTATCATTTACTATAGCCCACAAGTTAACCAGAAATTTGCAATCACTGCACTTGTTTTTATTTTATCCGGGTGGGCAATCCTCGAAATTCGACCCGCTGTTAAAAATATTCATTTGTCACTGGTAAGAAACTTGCAATATTTACTTTTACTACAGTGCTGCATTCCACTTATTCGTCCTGTCATTGGCATGTATCTAGATGACAATATCAACCAAAATTGGATGCCGTTGTTTAGCCTTAGTATTAATTGGCGCACTTTCTTATTATTCGCATACTCATCCCTCTTTATTATCATAATGGACTCTATCATTCGCTTATTTTCTTTTAACGAAAAAAGCAAGGCAGAGAGACTGGAAAATAAAATGGATTCAGTTTTAACTTCGTTATCTTTGGCAAAGGAGTTAACGCAATCCAAAGCTAATTTCCTTGCCAATATGTCGCATGAAATTCGTACACCAATGAATGCTATTGTCGGCTTAAGCAGCTTGTGCCTGCAGACGGAGCTCACCCCTAAACAGAACGATTATCTACTTAAAATACAAAGCTCAGCAAAAGTGCTGCTGGGTCTCATTAACGACATTTTGGATTTATCCAAGATTGAAGCAGGCAAGCTGGAAATTGAACAAATTCCCTTCGAATTGCAGACGGTGATCGGCAACCTGGCTACCATTATTTCACTCAAAGCCGGGGAAAAAGGGCTCAATCTACTGTTTGAAACCTCCTTGGATGTACCCTCTCACCTGATTGGCGATCCTTTACGACTGAGCCAGGTGCTGATCAACCTCGCAGGCAATGCGGTCAAATTCACCGAACATGGCGAGGTGCTGGTATTGACCGAAATAGAGGAACAAAACGCACTAGAGGTAACCCTGCGCTTTACGGTCCAGGATACCGGCATCGGTTTGACTCAAGAACAAGTCAGCAAACTTTTCCAGACATTCACTCAAGGTGACAGCACGATCACCCGCAAATATGGCGGCACCGGTCTTGGTCTGTCGATTAGCAAACAGCTGGTGGGTTTGATGAATGGCAAGGTCTGCGTGGAGAGTACGCACGGTATAGGATCAAAGTTCAGTTTTACTGCACGGTTTCAGAAGGGCTCTGAATATAACGTGCAAAAGAGCTACACACCTGCGGATGAACTGTGCGGAATGCGTGTGCTGGCCGTGGATGACAACGCGAATTGCCGCCGTATTCTGCAATCCTACCTGGAATCTTTCACCTTCAAGGTCACGGTAGCCTGCAACGGCCTTGCGGCGCTGCAGGCGATCGAGCAAGCTGATCGGGACGGACTGCCCTACCAGTTTGTTGCTCTCAACTGGAAAATGCCTGAAATGGATGGCATAGAAGTGGCACGTAAGATTCATTCCATGGGCAACTTAGGTAAAATTCCAAAAATATTGCTCTTCTCATCCTTTGGGCAGGGCGAAATGCTGCGCCACCTGAGGGGTACTCTGGTGGATGGACTGCTGACTAAACCTTTCCAGCAGAGAGAGTTATTCGATGCGACGATGGAAGTCTTCGGACGTGCCAACGTTGACGTAAAAAAAGGCGCAGAAACGACCCTGCTGCCCCAGGATCTCATCACAAAGATTGGCGGCGCCTCCATCTTGCTGGTGGAAGATAATGAAATAAACCAACAGGTTGCTATTGAAATATTGGAAAAGTTCGGGATAGCGGTAACGGTCGCCAACAATGGAGAAATCGCACTTGCGCGACTGTCTGTTGAGAAATTTGATGTCATCTTGATGGACATGCAAATGCCCGTGATGGACGGCATTACCGCAACCAGCAAGATTCGCGAAATACCCAAAATTGCCACTATACCGATTATTGCAATGACCGCCAATGCAATGGCGGGAGATCGAGAGCAATGTCTCGCCGCCGGGATGAATGACTACATTGCCAAACCTTTTGATCCGGCTCAGATGATGATCACCCTTGGCAAATGGATCACCCTTGCCCAACCGGTTTTTCAAACTGAACAACATGACTCACCATTGCTACCCGACTTGCCAGGCGTGCTCGTAGCTAAAGGGGTTGAACGGATAGGTGGCAGTATAGAGGGCTATTGCGCTGTCCTGGATAAATTTCATAACAGCCAACAAAATACCATTCGTGACATTCGCTCAGCCATCGCTACGAATGACTGGGAAACAGCCAGACGGTTAGCCCACACATTGAAGGGCTTGCTGGGCACACTGGGTGCAGAAGGATTGCAGCATCAGAGCAAAGAATTGGATAAGGCAATTCGGGATAAGGCTTTTATCAGGATAGTATCGTTGCTTGAGTCAGTAGATATGGGGCTTACTCAACTATTTAGCGCTATCGGCTTGACGCTTCAATCCCGGATAGCAGTAGAAAATCAAACTTCCGCTGATTTTAATGGACTCCCTGGCCTGATCCGTCAGCTCAAAAGACAACTGGCGGAATTCAACACCCGTGTAGATGATACTGTGGCGCAAATATGCCAACTGACCTTGGAGGATCAAGTACTGAAGAAGAGCGAACCTAGCAGCAACTCCCACTTCGGGTTCACGACTGTGACCGACAGTGTCATAGCACCTCAGACTGAGTGCGCAACTGCAAATCTAGAACGTTTGAGTGGCCGGGTATTATTGGTGGATGATAGTGAAACCAACAGAATCGTGATTACGACCATGCTCAAGCATTCAAATATTGTGCTGATGCAGGCTGAGAACGGGCTTGAAGCTGTCAACAGGATTACCCAAGGCGATAGCGTCGATCTGGTTCTGATGGATGTGCTGATGCCCGTGATGAATGGACATGAAGCCACCCGAAAAATACGGCTATGGGAAACAGAAGGGGGTTGCCCCAGGCTTCCCATCATCGCCTTGACTGCCGATGCATATGCGGAAGATCGCCAGCGTTGTCTGGACGCAGGGATGGATGATGTCATGATCAAGCCGGTCTATATAGCCAAGCTGAGGGAAACCCTGGCACGCTGGCTGCCCAACGTGAGCGTGCATCAACTTGTAACACCGGGTGCGGTTATTGCCCCGACTGAGGTGAAGGAGTTTGACGAAAAAACCGTACTTGCCCAGTTGGCAAACGACCGTGAACTCGCGCTGACAGTGGTCGTGGCCTCAATGGGGGAGATGACTTCAAGCTTCGACAAATTACTTCAGGCCGTTGAAAGTAATGACCGTCAAAGCACCATAAGGCTGGTGCACACACTGAAAGCGGTCGTGGCACAGGTTGGCGGTACTCAACTGGCACAACTTTTACTTGAGAGTGACAAAAAC
>CAIRBC010000457.1 GCA_903876685.1 uncultured Nitrosomonadales bacterium
GCGCAAGCGCACCCTACGGCAAGGTTCATAGGGCACAATTCGGTCGGGGAATTTGCGACAGGGGTCTCTCCCGCAAGCGGGCGAGGGAGAAGACGATCGCTGCGCAAGTTTCACGTTAAAACAGTAAATATTCGACCAAATCATCGAAGGCAGGTAAAATTCAACAGCCCGGAACGAGTCCATCCAGCCCGTTTGACAGCCGCGTTGGCCGCGCTCCCCGGCACGTTTAATTATTAATGACCCGATAAAACACCGTATGCATCCATCGTACTGCCTTCTGGCTGCATTATTTCTGGCTTCTAGCCAGCTTGCCCATGCGCAGCAAGCTGAGGGCGTGAGTGTAGGCAATCCCTCTATGCTACGAAATCTAGTGCCTGCCAAACAACTGGAACAACAAGCCGCGCTCCAGTACCAGAACCTGAAACAACAGGCCTCAACACAGCATGCTCTGGCCACCGATAGCAACGCACAAATCAAACGCCTGCGTGCCATCTCTGCCAGAATTATTCCTTACACCACAAAATTCAATCCGCGTGCCAGCGAATGGCAATGGGAAATCAACCTGCTAAAATCGAGTCAGCTGAATGCGTTTTGTATGCCTGGCGGCAAAATCGCCTTTTATTCAGGATTACTGGAAACACTCAAACTGAGTGATGATGAAGTCGCGATCGTCATGGGACATGAAATTGCCCATGCGCTGCGTGAGCATGCCAGAGCGAGAATCGCAAAAAGTGAATTGACCAATCTGGGTGTATCGCTGCTCGGACAGACCGTCGGCAATGGTCGTTATAACGGCATGTTCCAGGCTGGCGGTTCCTTGCTGACACTCAAATTTTCACGCGGCGATGAAACCGATGCAGATATCGTCGGCCTGGAACTTGCGGCAAGGGCTGGCTTTGATCCACGCGCCGGTATTAGCCTGTGGCGAAAAATGACCTCCAGCGGTGCGCCACCGCAATGGCTGTCCACCCATCCTTCGGGTAAGAATCGGGAACTGGAAATTCAAAAACATCTACCCGAGGTCATGCCGCTCTATGATAAAAGCAAACGCTGAAGCTAATGGTTCGATGACCCTGAAGGACTACCAGCAGGCACTGGCCTGGCTTAAAAAAAATCCATCGCTGGATGACTTATGTGCCAAGTATCCTGATGCCTGGGCTACGGTGCAACAGGATATTTCCGCTATCGTCCAGCGGGGTAAAGCTGAGGAGTTGAAGCACTATCTGGAAAATATTTCGCTGCCCGGCAAGAACAAGCCCATCAACCATCAGACTGCGCTTATTCAATGGGTGTGCAGCCGTATGGCACATGAATCGGTCAAACGCTTATGCCTGGCTACGCTGGCCGCAGACACGGGGCTAAGCAAAGGCCGCCTGCGCTTCAATCTATTCAATGGCTTTATCGCCCAGAAATTACTATTTTCGAAGGGGCTGATACGCAAGCCGGCTTCACTATTCTGGTTCAGGCTCTTCTGGCCATTAGTCTGGCAGAAGAAACGACTAATGCCGCTGGTGCAACCCAAAGGTATTTATTGTTTTTATACACGCGAATTAATTGACGAACTGGTCACGATGATCGGCACGAGAACTTGTCTGGAAATCGGTGCCGGTGACGGCACACTGACGCGTTTTTTGAAAGATCGTGAGGTAAAGATCACCGCAACCGACAATCATGGCTGGCAGAATATTATCCAGTATCCGGAATGGGTTCTCAAGCTTGAGGCTCGCGAAGCCTTAAAAACCTATGCACCAGAGGTGGTTCTCTGTTCCTGGCCTCCATCGCAGAACGATTTTGAGCGCCATGTGTACACCACCCCCAGCGTAATGCTTTATATTGTCATCGGCAGCCGCCACCGCTTCGCCTTCGGCAACTGGAAGGACTATCAACTGCAAACCACATTTCAACTGGAAACAAACCAGCATCTAAGCGCACTGCTACTGCCGCCGGAACTGGAATCCGCCGTTCATATATTCACTCGAAAGACCACAT
The DNA here is from genome assembly GCA_903876685.1 of uncultured Nitrosomonadales bacterium. Taxonomy (GTDB): domain Bacteria; phylum Pseudomonadota; class Gammaproteobacteria; order Burkholderiales; family Gallionellaceae; genus Gallionella. The sequence continues at coordinate 1,990 of CAIRBC010000457.1, forward strand.
CGCTATGTCATCCAAGTCTGAATACAGTGTGCTAGAATCTGCGGCGCGGGGTACTCAGCCCCGACATTTTTATAAAGGAGAGAACAAATGGGTCATGATGCGGTTTTTTGGGGTGTAATTGCAGCGGTTTCCGGCAGTGCTGCGGTAGTGGGCTGGTTGTTTTTTATGGTGTACAGGAATGCCACCAAAGACAAGCAGTAGCAACAAGGAGGGGTGACTCCCTCCTTGTCCTTTTCTCAGGCTGACCTAAGCGCTTCGATGCGCTCCTCCAAAGGCGGATGAGTCATGAACAATCTGGAGTAACCTTGCCCGCCGGAGATACCAAAGGCTGCCATTTTCTCCGGCAAGGCTGACTGCTCCTGATTAACTTTAAGGCGCTGCAAAGCAGCAATCATTTTGCCTCGCCCGGCGAGGTTCGCGGCACCCGCATCGGCTCGAAATTCTCGCTGACGTGAAAACCACATCACGATCATGCTGGCCAATACACCCAACACCAGTTGCGCTACAATTTCTGCGACAAAGGCACCGATACCCGGGCCATTGCGCTCATCGTTTCTGAGCAATACCCGATCCACGAAATAACCAAACAGTTTTGAGAAAAAAACCACGAAGGTGTTAACAACGCCCTGAATCAAAGCCAGCGTTACCATATCTCCATTGGCGACATGGCTGATCTCATGCGCCAGCACGGCCTCTGTTTCTTCGCGGCTCATGCTATGTAAAAGCCCGGTGCTCACCGCCACCAGCGCCGCGTTGCAATTCCAACCGGTGGCAAAGGCATTCACATCCGGCGCCTCGTAAATCGCCACTTCAGGCATGCCGATACCACTAGCCTGAGCCTGGCGTCGCACGGTTTCCACCAACCAGCGTTCGGTAGGATCTGCCGGGGCCTCGATCACCACGGCGCCGACCATGCGTTTAGCCGACCATTTTGACATCGCCAGCGAGATCAGCGAACCCGAAAATCCAATTACCATCGACATCACCAACAGCGCGCTGAAATTAATGCCACCAGTCGCACTCATCCAGCGATCCACACCCAACAGGCGTAAGGTGATGTTGATCACAAACAGCACAGCGAGATTGGTCAATACAAACAGAAAAATTCGCTTCATTTTAGGCTCTCCAGAGCAAGACTGAATAAATTTCAAAAAATCCCGAGCCACATATGGAGACCATACGCATTTTTTCAAGACTGATGCGTCACAACAAGTACTGCCTTAAAAATAATCTGATATTTTCTTGGGGATACGTTTACCATTTAAATATTTTCTTGCCTAGCCACCAACCGACGAGTGCAAAAATGCTCATCGGCAAATAATGCCACAGCAGCACATGCATAATCGAATCATTAACTTCATATAGCCGTAACCATATTGCACCTACACTGAAAGCATAAAGCAATGCGACAGTGCCCGCCCAACCATAATGCGTGGTGGCAAATTTTCGCATCTGATACAAAGTCCAGGCAGCCGGCAACAATGCACTTAAAGTGATACTAAGGGTGCATTCAATACTATGTAATGGTGTCAATGCGGGCGGTTGATCAGCCTGCCAGGCGACCAACAAAACCAGCATGAAGAGCGTAAAGGCGACAACTGGCGCAAATACCATGCTGCGCATCTGATGGAGATCAGGGAACGACAACAGTGCAGCACAAAAAGAGGTCGTGATAAAAATGACGACTAAAGCCAGCATTTCAGCAAACAGCCAACTCTCATGCAGCCTTTGCGAAAAATCCGGACGGATACCTGAGAATAATAACATCAGCATCAGATAGGCCAAGGCGACCCCCATCCATTTGAGACTCAGAAGAACGGGATGCGGTGCCGGTTGCAACGCCGCATTATCCTTTGCCAGCCGTATAATCAGTGCTTCGATATCTCCCATTATCTACCTAACTTCTCTTTCAGAATTTTATATGCACGATGTGCTGAAACCTTTACTGCCGACTGATTCATACCGAGCTTTTCTGCCACTTCTTTTGCCGTAAAACCATCCTGATGCATCAAGCGAAGTATCGTCGCCTGCTTTTCGGGAAGCATTTGCACTTGTACCCTGATAGATTCATAACTCAGGGCAGTTTCACTGGAATAATCACAATAACTTTCTTCAAGTTCATCAAAATCAATGGCTTGCCGTAATTGATCAGAATAATGTACCCGTAAATAATCCTGCAAGCGAAATTTGGCTATGGCGTAAACCCAGGGCTTATAAGGTCGGCAACCGTCATAGGTATGGCGAGCCTTATGGAGGGAAATCAGAATTTCCTGTAAAATGTCCTCCAGTTCATGGGTCAGATTAAGGCGTTTTATCAAAAACTGGCGCAGAAATCGCGAGGTTTCAATCAGCAAAAGCGCATAAGCACGCTGATTTCCCTGCAAGGACTGCTCAAGCAATAATTCCATACTTTCAACCTTGCCTGTCACTACAACCCTTTCGACTGGTAAATGAAACTAAAAATTTAAATATTTGTAACATAATCGCACGAATTTCACCCCAGAATCAACCAAAAATGCTACTCTTCAATCGTCAACGCCGGTGCTGAGTGAATATATGAACCCTTTAAACTTTCATACCCTTCAATTCAACCCGAATTACTCCTATTGATGATGGCATTCCGCACAATTCGGTCAAGAAAATGAACTTGTTCAATAATGTCAGTATCGGAGTTCGGCTCTGGTTAATCATGTGTTCAATGGCACTAATGATGCTGGCCGGTGGCATTATTGCACTGACCGGTATCTCAATGACTGACAATGCGCTGAATGACACTTATCAGAATAGTCTGCAACCCACCAAATTGATCAGCCGCATCTTGCTGTTAATGAATGATAACCGTGCTCAAGTCATGCAGTGGGTACAGCAAAAACCCAATAGTCATTTGCCCTATATCGGGAAACCACCCGTCACGCTCGCCGATACGATAACCCGCAACCGTGATGAAATCGCCGCACTACTCACAGAATTCAAGAAGTGCACCTTGACGACTGAAGAACAGCAACTGGCTGATAACTATCAGCTAACACGAGGACTGTATTTCGACGAAGGATTGCTACCCGCTATTACCGCCTTGCAAGCCGGAAATTATCAAATCGCCAATGATATTCTTCTGAATAAAATCAATCCCCATTATGAAACAGCCAATTTCCAGGCAACAATCTTGTTGCAAAAAGTCCTCGAAACTGCAAGAAACCGCTATGAACAGGCAAAAGCGCGTCACTCGCTGATTCGCAACCTGCTCATAAGCAGTACCTTGCTAGGTCTGTTGCTGATAAGTATTGCCGCCATACTGCTGACACGCTCAATCGTCAGACCACTGAACCTGGCTATCGGCCACTTCCAGGATATTGCACAAGGCAACCTCGACGGGAACATCGATGTTTCCGGAAAAGACGAAATCAGCCTGGTACTTGGCGCCCTCGCGACCATGCAGAAAAAGCTTAAAATTATCATAAATGAACTCGACCGTCTGGCCAGCACGGATAAGCTTACCGGCTCCTGGAACAGAAGAAGACTGGAAGAAACCACCAAAGACGAGATGGATCGTCTGAAACGCTATGACAATCCGCTATCGATGATCATGTTCGATATTGATTTTTTCAAGCATATCAATGACCAGTATGGGCATAGCGCAGGCGACCGAGTGCTGGTCGAATTATCCTCCAGTATAAGAAACTCTCTACGCAGCAGTGATTCCCTGACGCGCTGGGGAGGAGAAGAATTTATCGTGCTTTGCCCCAACACCGCGCTTACAACAGCGGCGTTGTTAGCAGAAAGACTGCGTACCAAGATTGCCTCAACCCAATTCGCAGAGGTGGGGCAAGTCACTGTGAGTGTCAGTGTGGCGGAATGCGGCTCCGGCGAATCTTGGGAGCAATGGTTAAAACGCACCGATGAAGCACTGTATCGCGCCAAGTCAGGTGGTCGCAACCAGGTGCGGATTGCGCCGGGAACGCCAGGACTAGTCGGCGTTGGGGAAAAAATCGCCGCCAATTTTGTACGTCTGGTCTGGCACATATCCTACGAATGCGGCAATCAAATAATTGACCATGAGCATCATTGCCTGTTCAATATCGCCAACGATTTACTGGCTGCAATACTTTCCGGACGACCCACTGAGGAGGTGAAAATTCTAATAGATAACTTATCTCAGGACATTATCAAGCATTTTCAGCATGAGGAATCCATACTAACCAATGCGGGTTATGCCGAGATTGAGGAACACGCCACCATCCATCGCAAACTGCTGGATGATACTGCCAGATTAGTGGATAGATTCCATGCAGGCACGCTGGGCATAGGCGAACTGTTCAACTTTTTGGCTCAGGAAGTAGTTGCAAGGCATATACTAGGGGCGGATCGGGAGTATTTCCCTCATCTGAGTCACTTACATTCCGTCAATTATATAGCGCTGAATAATCATGCCGATTGATGCCGAAAAAACTATAAAAGAACTTGCTGCAAAGGGTATCAGGATTCCACCACAACCGAGTGTGCTGATCGAATTACAGAAAAAATACGCCACTGACAATTTCCATATTAACGATCTGACCCGCATCATTTCCTGCGACCCTGGTATTACTGCTATGCTATTCAAGGTGGTACGCTCGCCTGTGTTCGCATCCCACAAGAAATTTGATTCGCTGGAACAAGTGCTGATGTTGATCGGCATCAAACAAACCTGCAATCTGGTCAGAGCCATTGCACTTTGCAGTAGCTTTAATATCAATACGCGCAAATCTTTGGAACAATTCTGGGTTCGTTCCCGGGAACTGGCTGAAATAGCGGCATTAATTGCCTCCGATCGCGTTTCAGTATGTAACATTTTCCCCGATCAGGCTTACATGGCCGCAATATTTCACGAATGCGGGGTGCCTGTACTGATGCAGCGTTTCCCTGATTACTGCGGCAAACTGCATCTCGACACTACCCAGGGTTGGCCGAGCCTGATCGCAGAGGATAAACTATTTAATGTCGATCATTGCAGCATCGGCTATCTGGTGGCACATCACTGGAATCTTCCGGACTTTGTTTGCAAGGCGATCTTGTACCACCACGAAATTCCACATGAAGAACTGGGCGCAGTACGAACGCTAGTAGCCATCCTGCAACTGGCTATCCATTGCTACCACCGCATTAACCGTGCAAGCGACCCGCAATGGGAAAATTTACGTCTGGAAACGCTGTCTGAACTGGGCATTCATCTGGATGATGAAGGTGAATACTATGATGAAATCACCGAACGATTCATGGCCTGATGGTGGTGTTCCTGGACTTTTTACCGGCAAACCGGCTCCTGCTGCAGGTTGATTAAAGCACTCATCTCACTCAATTCATGACCATACCAGGAATAGCTTTCATGAATAAAGACTTGTTTGGTAGTATAGTGCAGGATAACGTCATCAAGGCTTTGTATGTTCAATGCATCAGGAAAACGGGAAATTCTGATAACCACTCTGACAGCGGCTGGCATCATGATGCTGAGCATGGGCACCCGCCAGTCGCTTGGGTTGTTTATCACGCCGATCAACGCCTCGACCGGGATCAGTATCGCATCCATTAGTCTGGCACTGGCCATCGGACAATTCACCTGGGGAGCAATCCAGCCGATAGCCGGTGCAGCGGCAGACCATTTTGGCTCTCGCGTGGTCTTGATCAGCGGAATTCTGCTAATGGCGCTGGGTAGCGCGATCACACCCTTCATGACTTCGGGTTTCGGACTGATGGTCTCGCTAGGCTTGCTGTCAGCGATAGGCTCCGGGGTCGGCAGCTTTTCCGTTTTAATGGGAGCTGCAGCACAGCGTTTGCCGGTAGAATCCCGCGGTTTCTCCTCCGGAGTTATCAACGCCGGTGGCTCGTTTGGACAATTTATTTTCGCACCCATCCTGCAAAAACTGATTCAGTCTGTCGGGTGGATCGGTGCAATGTGGGCGATGGTGCTGGCATCCTTATTGGCGCTGCCGCTAGTTGGCAGGCTAACCACTCCCGTCGCGACCCCGCAGCAACGACAGGACGATAGCGGGGTGATCGGTGCAATCAAGAATGCGCTGAAAGATCCAGGCTACCTGCTGCTGAATGCCGGATTCTTTACCTGTGGCTTTCATGTTGCCTTTCTGGTCACGCACCTGCCAGGCGAAATCAATTTATGCGGACTGCAACCGACAGTAGCCAGTACCACGCTCGCCATTATTGGTCTGGCCAATATATTCGGTAGCCTGTATGCGGGTTCTTGTGTTTCCCGATATCGCAGTAAATATACCTTGGCGGTAATGTACGGCTCGCGCACCCTATTGATCGGCCTGTATTTACTGATGCCAAAAACCGAATTGAATTTTTATATATTTGCGTTAGGGCTGGGTTTTACCTGGCTTTCAACCGTACCGCCGACGGCTGCCATTATTGGCAAACTGTTCGGTATCCGCTATCTGGCAACTCTGTTCGGTATTACGCTGCTATCGCACCAGATTGGCGGATTTCTAGGCGCCTATCTGGGTGGACTGGCTATCACCCGCTTTGGTGACTACAACTGGATGTGGTATGCGGATATGGCTCTTTCGCTGGGCGCAGCACTGGTCAACCTGCCGATTCGTGAACCAGCCCTGACCCATGCTCAAGCTTGAGCGCAAAAATCGGGTTACGGCGCAAAAAAACAGCTAACCCGACCTACTTCGACTTAGGTCACCCGCCAGCCATGCCCTTGCGACTAGGACTCCAACACCCGCAATTCGGCGTTGGTATAACGCAAACGACTTGCCAGGACGCTGGCAATGCCTTCCATCAGACCCAGTGCTAACTTCTTATGCACTTCTGACAGGGTATTGAAGGTATTGCGACTCAGCGTATAAAGCTCGGTATCGGAAAAGGCAACTGCATCGGCAGAACGTACATTGCCGTCAAGAAATGACATTTCTCCAAAGAATGCGCCGCGTCCGAAAGTGCCCAGATGGTGGCTATGATTGTCATTGATCGGCAACATGATTCGTACCGCACCCTTGCGTATCAGGAAAATTTCATCGCCATGATCACCGCGCAGGAAAATTTTATCGCCTGCCTTATAGCTGCGTTTTTCCATGCATTTTTCAAGTTCCGCCAGCGTATGTTGTCCGCGCCCCTTGAAAAGCTCAATCTCGCTTAGCTCAAGCGGATCCAGTTCTCCCAGCAAACACAACTCCTTTTCCAGGATACGATCTTCCACCCACTCCAGCGCCTCATCGACTTCAGCAAACAAGCGCACCGGGCTATCAGGCCGCACCAGTCCGAGTTGATCAAAATATTGCTGCATATCACGCCCGGAAGGCAACTTCTGCGGAAACTGGCTAAGTATCAGAAAGCCGTGCCGTTCGGCTAGCATATCTTTCACTTGATCCAGCATATGCGCCGCCGTGACATCGACAGACTGGACGCGCCGCATATCGAGAATAATGTAATCACGGGTCTTCAACTCGGGCTCAAGCGCCGAAAAAAGCTGGTTGGTAGTACCAAAAAACAAACTACCCTGAAGCTCGACAACGATGCCGCGCCACCCCTGTTCGACCAGCATTTGCATTTCTTCGTGAGTACGCACGCGCTTTGAAAAGTTTTCGTTACAGCAAACCTTGCGACGCACCACCTCGCCGCCTATCTGTTCGCGGATGAACAGCAGCACCGCCAGCACAATGCCGATTCCGGACGCAGCCATCAAACTGACGGTAAGCGCGGTTGCAATCACCGCTGCAATCACCGCAAAATCCAGGATGGTGGCGCGCTGTTTGAGCAATTGAAAACTATGCTGGTCTATCATGCGCACCCCGATCACCATCAGGATCGCGGCCAACGCGGCCACCGGAACCCAGGCAATGAAAGTACCCAACAACACAAAAGCCATCAATGCCAGCACACCTTCGATGACACCCGAATAACGACTGACTGCGCCACTGGAAATATTCACCAACGTAGCCCCCATCGTGCCCGCCCCCGGAATGCCACCCATTGCGGAGGAAACCACATTGGCACAGCCCTGGCCGATCAGTTCGCGGTTGGAGTCATGGCGCTGGCGCGTCAGGGCATCCAACACCACGCAGGTCTTCAGTGTATCGATGGAAAGCAGCACGGCCAGGGTCAGCGCAGGCACTGCAATAGGCCAGATTCGTACCGGCTCAATACTGAGCAGCGCCTGCCAGTGGCTTTGCATGGCAGCCATGAAACTGCCGCCACCGCCCAATGAACCGACGACGAAGGGATTGCCCGTCAAGATGAACAAAGCAGGATCCGCCAATCCCAATACGAAATAGGCGATTACACCCGCCAGCAGTCCCAAAATCGCGGCCGGTATTAACCTGGTCAAACGAGGTGCGACAAGCATCACCCCGATCGTGACCGTACCCACCACCAGGCTCTGCCACTGCCAGGGTGCTGCGAGTGCTTCCCAGAAATGCGCGTTCTTGGGTGCGCCCACAAATTTGGGCAACTGTCCAGCGATGATATACAGGCCGACGCCAGACAAATAACCACTCACCACTGGATAAGGCATATATTCAATTAACTGACCCAGGCGCACGATACCGAAAATAATCTGCAATAAACCAGCCAGCAACCCCAGTAGGGACAGCATCAGCACAGTTTCTTCGATGCTCTCGCCACCAGAGAGATACTCGATTGCAAAGGCCGAAAGTACCGCCGCTGCAGGGGCGCAAGGTGCCGAAATAAGCCGGTTAGTTCCGCCGAGCGCGGGTGCGATAATACCCAAAGCGGTCGCACCCAGCAGGCCGGCCAAGGCTCCAAGCGCTGCCTGAGCCGAACCCAGCGGAGAATAAATCGTCACGCCAAAGGCGATAGCCGAGGGTAGCGCCACCAGCATCGCTGCCAGACCTCCCCAGAAATCGCCTGCTAAAATCCGGGGCCATGCTTCAAAAGTTAATTTCATGATTACCATGCCATGCGGGTCTTGAAGGGTATTCAACTGACCCATTGCGTCTATTCTACCAGTCATAGCCACCTCCCAGGCGACCCGTCCCGGTTTATACGCAACAACAGCTTCAGTTATGTCTTTTATCGAGCCAATTTCCAAAGATGAATGAAGAATTTATTGATTTTTATATTTGTTATTTAAAAATCGTGAAATCCCGGTCACAAGGTATATTCACTATTGTGATAATCGTTCTATAATCAGCAATAAATATAATTTCAAGGGAGAGATCATGGACGAACAATTACGCGCAGATGCGCTGCTTTATCACCGCCTGCCCAAACCGGGCAAAATCAGTGTCACACCCAGTAAACAGATGATGACCCAGCGCGATCTGGCGCTGGCATATTCTCCTGGGGTGGCTGCGCCTTGCGAAGCCATCGTCAGTGATCCCTCAGAGGTGCGCAACCTCACCGCACGCGGCAATCTGGTTGCGGTCATCACCAATGGCACCGCCGTGCTGGGTCTGGGCAACATCGGACCGCTGGCCTCCAAACCGGTGATGGAAGGAAAAGGCGTGCTATTCAAGAAGTTCGCCGGCATAGATGTCTTCGATATTGAAATCAGTGAGCATGACCCGGACAAACTGGTCGACATCATCGCTTCGCTGGAGCCCACCTTTGGCGGCATCAATCTGGAAGACATCAAGGCGCCAGAGTGCTTCTACATCGAGTCCAAGCTGCGCGAGCGGATGAAGATCCCGGTCTTCCACGACGACCAGCATGGCACGGCCATCATTGCCAGTGCCGCCGTGCTGAACGGCATGCGCGTCGTGAACAAGGACATTGCCAAGGTCAAGCTGGTCTGTTCCGGGGCAGGGGCGGCGGCGATCGCCTGCCTCGATCTGCTGGTCAGTCTCGGTCTCGATCCGAAGAATGTTTTTGCGGTTGACAGCAAGGGCGTGATTCACACCGGCCGCGAGGGGCTTGATCCTTCGAAGGCGCGCTATGCGCAGAAGACCGACGCGCGTACGCTGGGCGATGCAATGCATGGCGCCGACATCTTCATGGGCTTGTCCACGGGTGGGGTACTCAAGCCCGATATGGTCAAGACCATGGCGCGTGATCCCCTGATCCTGGCCATGGCCAATCCCGATCCGGAAATCCGTCCGGAAGACGCCAAGGCCGTGCGCCCGGACGCCATCATCGGTACCGGCCGTTCGGACTACCCGAACCAGGTCAACAACGTCCTGTGTTTTCCTTACATGTTCAGAGGTGCGCTTGACGTCGGCGCAACCACCATCAACGAGGCCATGAAACTGGCGGCTGTGAGGGCGATTGCGGAGCTGGCCCACGCCGAGCAGTCGGAGGTAGTGACGGCGGCCTACGGCACGGAGGATCTGTCCTTCGGCCCCGAATACCTGATTCCAAAACCGTTCGATCCCCGCCTTATCCTCATGGTTGCCCCGGCAGTCGCTCAGGCGGCGATGGATTCGGGCGTTGCCACGCGGCCCATTGCCGACATGGAGGCCTATGTGCACCAGTTGAATGACTTCGTTTATTCAACTGGTTTGCTGATGCGTCCGGTGTTCATGGCCGCCAAGAAGAATCCGGCGCGCGTGGTGTTCTGCGAAGGCGAGGACGAACGCGTCCTGCGCGCCGTGCAAGCGGTCTGCGACGAAGGCCTGGCCAAGCCCATACTGATCGGTCGTCCCGAAGTGGTGGAAAATAGCATTACCCGCTATGGATTGAGGATCCGCGCCGGTGAGCATTTCGAACTGATCAGCCCGGATGCCGATCCGCGTTACAAGGAACTCTGGAAGGACTATCACGGCCTGATGTCGCGCAAGGGCGTCAGTGTCGAGTACGCCAAGCTCGAGGTGAGAAGGCGCACGACGCTGATCGGCGCCATGCTGGTACGGAACAATTATGCCGATGCGCTTGTCTGCGGCACCTACGGCAAGCATTCCCTGCATCTGCGTTACATCGACC
>CAIRBC010000458.1 GCA_903876685.1 uncultured Nitrosomonadales bacterium
AGTTAGCATCAAAAGCATTTCGGAGCCGAAGTCATCGTGCTTCACCCACTTCAAAAATACAGATATAAAGCTGAAATGCATAAAACTACCCCCGCACTTTCACCTTGGCGAATTCACAGCACTTTCAAACTGCGGCCACATCCCGACTGCGTAAAGCATACCGCATCCAGAATCCAAACAACAGTAAGGAACCCGTCATCAATCCCAGTGGCCATAGCACAGGCTGATTCCAGGAACGGCGCAGCTGCTCACGCTGAACCGTGTCCACGCGCCAGTATTTAAGCTTGTTGTTCGCCATCACGTTGGGTTTTATGTTATGCAACCAGCCATGCTGTAATACATAATTTTTGGGATGATAGCCCCACAACCAGGGTGAATCCCGACGTAATATCTGCAACATCCGGTCGATGATGAGTTGCCGGGCAGGGCTGTTTTCCATGTTTTTCATTTGATCAAATAGCTGGTCATATTCAGGATTATGATAATTTGCCGCATTTTCCCCCCCCTTGCTTACCTTCGCCTGAGCACTATGCAATAGAAACAGAAAATTTTCCGGATCAGGATAATCAGCATTCCAGCCGAAATAAAACATCTGCGTATCTCCCTTGCGCACCTTATCCTGAAAGCGGTTATAGTCGGTGCTGCGCACCACCAGTTGAACATTTATTTTATCAAATTGTTTACGCAGCCAGTCCAGACGCGACTTGTTGCCTACCCCGCTGGCGGTAGTATCCAGATTTATCACCAGCGGTTGATGGGTTTGTGCATCAGCTCCATCGGGATAACCCGCTTCTGCCAGCAACCGTTTGGCTACCGCTACAGATTTTCGTTTAGGTGCGCCCTCTACCCAATCATAAACATAGCTGTTAATGCCGTCCTTACCGTCACGATACCCAAAAATTCCCGGCGGTATCGGCGATTGGGCAGAGATGCCGCGACCATTGGCAAAAATGGAAATGAACTCCTCATAATCAACCGCAATCGCGATGGCCTGCCGCAACTTGCGCGAACGCTCGGAATCCCCCCCCACCACCGGATCCAGCCAATTGAAACCGGTATACATCGTGGAAGTGGCTACTGCGGTTGAAAGCTCAATACCCTGTTGTTTCATCTCCTCGCTGACCATCGTTTCACCCGCCACACTCACTTGTACCGCCTGATCAAAACTATCTGAGCTGATGCCGGAAGCATCATAATAGCCCTGCAAAAATTTATTCCAGTAAGGAATGGTCTCTTTTTCCAGGCTAAATACCACTTTGTCTATCAGCGGCAAGGGTTTACCAGCATCTTTCAGCAGCTCAGCATCCCCTGTTTCACCTTCAGCAGGATAGGTCTCGCTGTCATAATAAGGATTGCGCGTGAGCACCATCCGCTGATTAGGATCGTTTTCGGACAGATAATAAGGCCCGCTGCCCACCGGCCACCAGTCTAACGAAAGATTACGCTCGCGCATCCCCGCCTGCGCATAAAACTTTACCGCCTCGTGCGGCATCGGTGCAAAAAAGGGCATCGCCAGCCAATAGGAGAATTGCGGATATTTTCCATACACCCTTATCCGGTAGCGATGCTCATCGATAACCTGTACCCCCTGCAACGGATACCGAGCCAGATCGAGAAAATCGTTCGGATTTTTTTTGAGCGCCTGCTGTAGCGTCGCGGCATAGTCTTTTAAGCCGACGATATACTCGCTCATTACGCCCAATATCGGCGTATGCAATTGTGGATGCGCCAACCGTTTGATCTGGTAGGCATAATCTGCCGCCGTGACCTTGCGTGTACCGCTATGTGGAAAATCGGCTAACCCGTGGATGCTTTGCAGATTGGTAGCCGCCAAATTTGCATACTCCAGCTGTTCGTCAGCGCCGCGCGCAAAAGCAGGATGCGGCTGATAACGCATCCCTGGCTTGATGCTGATTTCGTATACGCTATAGGCAATTTTTTCAGTGGCAGCATTTTCCGGAAGCGGTTGCTGGTTTTTATCCAGATAATGCACCACCGGCATACTACTAGCAGCCAAGGGGATCAGCTGATAGGGTCGTTTAAGGTAATGATATTGCAAAGGCGGCGCATAAATCTGCGCGAGAAACTCATACTCATTTTCGCTGTAAGCTTGCACCGGATCCAGATGTTTGGGTCGCTCGGTAAAAGCACTGTATAAAATCGGCTTGCCTTCATCTTGTGCTGAATAGGGATTATTCCAGACACCACAAGCGGCAAGCGAAAATACCAGCCATAACGCAACTATAACTTTCATGAGCTAATTTTTTATAGCGTCAGGCGACGAAGGTCAGCAAGCAGTTGCGCCAGGTAGACACTGAAGCGTGCTCCCTGTGCGCCGTCGATCACCCGATGGTCATAAGACAACGACAACGGCAGCATCAGACGCGGCACAAATTGACCGTCTTTCCAGACTGGTTTCATACAGGCTCTGGATACACCCAAAATCGCCACTTCCGGGGCATTGATGATGGGCGTAAACGCCATTCCACCGATGCCACCTAAACTGGTGATCGTAAAACACCCCCCCTGCATCTCGGTTGCAGCCAGTTTTTTTTCACGCGCCCTGGCGCTGATTTCACCTAATTCACGGGCTAACTGCACAATGCCTTTATTTTGCACCTCTCGCAACACCGGTACCATCAAGCCTATAGACGTCTCGACCGCCACCCCGATATTAAAATATTTTTTTAATATCAAGTTTTCCCCGCCTACTCCTAGCGAGGCATTAAATTCAGGGAATTTTTGTAGAGCAGCCGCCACCGCCTTAACCAAAAATGCCATCAGCGTGATCTTTGTAGCTGGATATTCCTTGCCCAACTGTATTCTGAAGGCTTCCAAATCGCTGATGTCTGCTTCATCAAACTGAGTAACATGAGGAATATCCACCCAACTGCGATGTAGCCTGGGCCCTGAAATTTTCTGAATACGTGTCAATGCCCTGATTTCGACGGCTCCATAACTTTCATAGTCGATAATGCCATCGGTATTTTCTGGTTGCTGCAACACAGCTTTCACATAATTCTGCACATCTTCCCTGGTGATTCTCCCTTTTTCACCACTGCCTGAAACCCGCAGCAAATCCACACCCAGTTCATGAGCCAGATGACGAATAGCCGGACTGGCATGGGGCAAGTTTTTCCCTGACCCCAATTCTGAAGCTTGTTTTTCGGTAACTATTTCATTCTGAATGGCAGGCTTGATTATCGGGGGAGGCACAGTGTCACTTTGCTTATTTTGTAATATCTCGCTGCTAACCGTTTCTAAATTACCGGATTCAATTTCCAGCAATAAAATCACCGAGCCTTTCGATACCTTGTCGCCGCTCTTGACCTTGATTTCCCTGACGGTGCCCGAAAACGGCGAAGGCACATCCATAGCAGCCTTGTCAGTTTCCAGCGTGATCAGATTACAATCAACCTCAATTTTTTCACCTACACTGACCATCACATCAATAACGCTGACATCATGAAAATTACCTATATCAGGCACCGATACCATTTTAAGATCTGACATGATTTTTCCTTGTTAAACGGTGAGCGGATTCGCTTTATCCGGATTGATGTGATACTGGTGCAAGGCACTGCTCACCACTTTTTGATCGAGTACACCCCCATCTACCAGTGCTTTCAAGGCTGCGACGACGATATTCGCGCGATCTACCTCAAAAAATTGACGCAGTTTATTGCGTGTGTCTGAACGTCCGTAGCCATCTGTGCCCAGTACCGTGTACTGTCCGGAAACAAACTCGCGAATCTGGTCGGCATAGCTCTTGAGGTAATCTGTGGCTGCTATCACCGGTTCACCTGATAGACTTTGCTGTACCTGACAGAGGCGCGGCTGAGCTTCCGGGTGAAAACGGTTCCAGCGCGCACAAGCTAGTCCTTCGCGACGCAGTTCATTAAAACTGGTTACGCTCCAAATATCCGCCGCTACACCGAAATCCTGTTCCAGTAACTCTGCCGCCGCAATCACCTCGCGTAATATCGTACCACTACCCAATAATTGTACTTTTGCAATAGGCTTTTTCTCTGCCTTTGACCCTCTCAGCAAGTACATCCCCTTGAGGATATCGGCTTCAACCCCTTGTGGCATCTCGGGATGCGCGTAATTCTCGTTCATTACCGTGAGGTAATAGAATATATTTTCCTGATTTTGATACATCCGTCGCATACCATCCTGAACGATGACCGCCAGTTCATAGGCATAGGTTGGATCGTAAGATACGCAATTGGGTATCATGGCTGCCTGCAACTGACTATGCCCGTCCTGATGCTGCAAACCTTCGCCGTTCAAAGTAGTCCGCCCGGCAGTTCCACCAATCAAAAAACCACGTGCCAGCATATCGCCTGCTGCCCAGGCCAGATCGCCGATGCGCTGGAAGCCGAACATCGAATAGTAAATGTAAAACGGAATCATCGGGGTGTCGTGGTTGGCATAGGCGGTTGCGGCTGCAATCCATGAAGACATCGCGCCTGCTTCGTTAATCCCTTCCTGCAATATCTGACCTTGCTGATCTTCCTTGTAATACAACAACTGATCTGCATCCTGTGGCGTATATAACTGTCCAAGCTGAGAAAATATCCCGATCTGACGAAACAAACCATCCATGCCAAAGGTGCGCGATTCATCCGGCACGATCGGCACTATTTTCTTGCCGATTTGCTTATCCTTGACCAGTATTCCGAGCATGCGCACAAAGGCCATAGTGGTTGATATTTCACGGCCTTCAGTCCCTTTAAGCAGTACGGCAAAGGCATTCAACTCAGGTACAGCCAGGATTTCCTTGTTTGGCTCGCGTCGCGGAATCATCCCCATACAACGGCTACGCTCCTTCAGATATTTCATTTCCAGACTATCTGGCGGCGGACGATAAAAATCCAGAGTTTCGACTTGCGCATCGGTCAACGGTATATTGAAACGGTCACGAAATTTTCGCAACGAGTCCACATCCATTTTCTTTTGCTGGTGGGTCGGATTCTGAGCTTCACCAGAGGCACCCATACCATAACCCTTCACCGTCTTGGCAAGAATAACGGTGGGCTGGCCGGTATGTTTGACGGCCGCTGCGTAGGCTGCGTACATCTTGTAGGGGTCATGACCGCCCCGATTCAATCGCCACAGTTCATCATCCGACATATCCTCGACCATTTTCAGTAATTCAGGATATTTACCAAAAAAATGGGCGCGTACATAGGCGCCATCTCTGGACTTGTAGGTCTGATATTCACCGTCCACTACTTCCTGCATCCGTTTTTGCAGCAAGCCGTGTTTATCTTTGGCAAACAGTCGATCCCAGTGTCTACCCCATACCACCTTGATGACATTCCAACCCGCGCCACGAAACACACTCTCCAGTTCCTGGATGATTTTACCGTTACCGCGCACCGGTCCATCCAACCTTTGCAGATTGCAATTAACCACAAAGATCAGGTTGTCCAGATTTTCCCGACCTGCCATTGAAATGGCACCCAGTGATTCAGGCTCGTCCGTTTCACCATCTCCCAGAAAAGCCCACACCTTTCGACCTGTCGTTTGTACTAGCTGACGATGATGCAGATAACGCATGAAGCGCGCCTGATATATCGCCATTAACGGTCCCAGTCCCATTGATACCGTTGAAAATTGCCAGAAATCGGGCATCAGCCATGGGTGTGGATAAGAAGAAAGACCGTCACCTTCCGCTTCCTGACGGAATTTGAACATCTGTTGCACACTCAGTCGCCCTTCAAGAAATGCCCGCGCATAGATACCGGGCGCTGAGTGACCCTGAAAATACACTAGATCACCCCCGTGCTCAGCCGATTTTCCATGAAAGAAATGGTTATAAGCAACATCATATAGCGTTGCTGCCGAAGCAAAAGTGGCGATATGTCCACCCAGTTCTGAGGAATTTCGGTTAGCGTTCAACACCAGCGCCATCGCGTTCCAACGTGTCAAGGCACGGATAGTATGCTCCAACTCATGATTGCCTGCAGAACGTAGCTCTTGCTCCAGAGGAATTGTGTTTCGATAGGGTGTGTTGGCGCTGAAAGGAAGGTCAATTCCTGCGCCTCTAGCCTTGTCGATCAATCGTTCAAGTAGAAAATGTGCGCGTTCCGGCCCTTCTTTTTCCAGCAGCGACTGCAGTGCATCCAGCCACTCCTGAGTTTCATCGGGATCACAATCAGCAATGTTTGCCATTTTCAAGACTCCTTGTTCGTTGCTTCAAGTAACGCAGCAATAATAACTTGCTGTTTCAGTCACCAGCCATTGTACTTTGAGGTCGGTTGCATCCTGCGGAATATGCTCGATTATCTGCATGGAGAAAGCTGCTGCGACCAGTGTAGCGCCATGTTGATTTTCCAGCAACCTGTCGTAGTACCCTTTGCCATACCCTAGCCGTGCACCCTGTTTGGTGAAGGCCACGCCGGGTAACAACACGAAATCTATCTCCTCCAGGTTGCGTAAGGGTACACAGCGTTCGGTTAGCGGTTCTTTAATACCCCACGCTCCGGGCGCTAACTGACTTTTCAGATCATTCACCCAATATAGCTCGAGTTTATCCCGATTCACTTTGGGTAGTGCCAGACGTTTTCCTTGTTCAAGCACCTGAGCAATCCAGAGCGTACTGGCATATTCAGTGCCAAAATTCATATAGCCCAGCACTGAATTTGCCTGCCGGTACTCCGGCATTAACGACAAGCGTTGCGTAATGGCCGCCTCAGCTGCGTCACGCAAATCTTGCTTCAGCTGCTCTCGTGCCTGTAGCACTTGCTGCCTGAGCACTTTCTTCATGGCGGTCATCTGTCCGGCCTGGTTCAGCGGTGACTGTTCCAGCTGACTTAAATTGCTATCGATTTCGCCAGCCATGGTCAATTCAATACATTACGCTTGACCCAGGAATAACCGGTAAGCCTGGTTTTCACTCTCATCCCAGTAACGGTAACCCAAGGTGTCAAGAAAGTTCTTTAATATACTTTTATCCTCAGCGGGCACTTGCATACCGATCAGCACTCGCCCGTAATCGGCACCGTGATTACGATAATGAAACAGACTGATGTTCCAGTTATGACTCATGCTGTCCAGGAAATTCATCAACGCGCCCGGGCGCTCGGGGAATTCAAAACGATACAGGATTTCATCTCTCACCTCCGGTGCGTGTCCGCCGACCAGATGGCGCAGATGTAGTTTCGCCATTTCATTGTTGGAAAGATCCAAAGCTGCTAAATGGTTATTCAGGAGTATTTGTAATAACTCGGTCGTTTCGTGCTGATTTTGCACCTGAATGCCCACAAAAACCTGAGCATTTTTGGGACCTGAGTATCGGTAGTTGAATTCAGTAATATTTCGTTTGCCAATCAATGAGCAAAAATGACGAAAACTACCCGGTGCCTCAGGAATAGTAACCGCGAGTATCGCCTCGCGTTGCTCACCAATTTCTGCCTGTTCAGCAACAAAGCGCAGTCGGTCAAAATTCATGTTTGCGCCACAGGCAATTGCGATCAGCGTCTGATCCAGCAGGTTTTCTCGTGCTGCATATTGCTTGGCACCTGCGATTGCCAGCGCACCGGCCGGTTCCAGTATGGAACGGGTATCTTCAAATACATCCTTGATTGCCGCACAAGTGGCATCGGTATCCACCAGCATAATTTCGTCAACCAGTTGACTGCACAATCTAAATGTTTCCTCTCCCACCGTTTTGACTGCGACGCCGTCAGCAAACAACCCGACATGATCGAGTGTGATGCGCTGCCCCGCTATCAGGGAACGATACATTGCATCCGAATCGACTGGCTGAACGCCGATAATCCTGATTTCCGGGCGTAATTGTTTTACATAGGCAGCCACTCCCGCAATCAGTCCGCCGCCACCTATGGCCACAAATATCGCATGGATAGGCCGTGTATGCTGTCGCAATATTTCCATGCCGATGGTGCCTTGTCCTGCAATAACATCCGGATCATCATAGGGATGTATGAAAACCAGACCCAGCTTTTTTTCTAGTTCGATTGCATGCGCGTAGGCTTCTGAATACGAGTCACCGTGCAGGATCACGCTTGCACCTCGCTGATGAACCGCCTGAATTTTGATTTGCGGGGTAGTTGCAGGCATCACGATAACCGCCTTGCATCCCAGTTTCTTTGCCGACAGCGCCACACCCTGAGCATGATTTCCCGCAGAGGCGGTGATTACCCCGCGAGAAAGCTGTCCCGCATCGAGTTGCGCCATTTTATTGTAGGCACCGCGCAGTTTGAAGGAAAAAACCGGTTGCATGTCTTCGCGTTTCAGCAGCAGCGTATTGCCTATTCTCACTGAAAGGTTAGGTGCTTTTTCCAGCACCGTTTCGATCGCCACATCATACACGCGCGCATTCAGGATGCGCTTCAAATAGCCGTTCATCGCTGTTTTTCCAGAACCAGTAATCGCATATTCAGTTGAGCTGAATGCCGTTGTTCAGCAGTGGCTGCAACAATTTATCAAAATCCACCGGCGACACATATTGCAACACCGGTTTTTCTTCACCTCCCAACGTAATATCCAAGCCGTCCTTAGGGTATAACCAGTGAATGGCACCGTTGCCATTTTCCTTGATGCGTCTGGCGGGCACTCCAAAGCGTTTGCTGAATACACTCTCTTCAACTCGAACCGAGGGTATATAGGTCAGACTATTGATCGGCAGTGTTCGAAGTTTGAGTACATCTTCCGTTGCAGGGGTGATTTTCTTGCCGCTAAGGGTTCCGCTGATTCTAATCCCGCGTTCATACATGGCTTGCAATTCAGCTTCTGGCACTGCGATGCTGACGACAATTTTGGCTTTCAATCCCACCAGCGTGACCTGCTCAAAAAACATTTCGGCTGATAATTGTCCGCTTTGAGACTTGAACAAACTTGGTTTTGCCTCTTCTTGAAAACGTTGTTCAGCATCATTAACCGAGCTTTTGCCCAATGTTATGCCAAAGATGCGGCTAGTATCCGGCGTTGCATGTTCGATATGCCATGGCAGATCGTTTTTAGCGGCTGGCTTTTCGGGTGTCAGGGTTGAACCGAAAAATACTAGCAGAGCTATAATGGCCGTAGCCCAATAAATTTTATGTTCCAGTTTCATATGCTACTGGCCTCTTAGGATACGGTTGGATGCTGTACCGGAAAATTTTCAGGCAACTTTCCATTTTTTGCCATGAAAACCGATTCATTGCCCAGTACGATCAGCACTAACAATGCCACCATAAACGGCAACAAACCTACTCCCACAATCATGGCTATCGTGGGTATCTTCGCCCATCCCAGCGTTTTGGAAAGCCATAGCCCACCAAACGAAACAAAGCAGGTAGTCGTCAATAACATCATGAACAGTCGATTCCGCCGCGCGGCTATCTGCCAGTGAGCCTTGACGAACCACGATTCATCACTCGCAGCGATACTCCTGGCTTTGAAATAGATATAGCCGATAATCGCCAGCGAAATAGCAGGTACCAGCGCCGGAAGAAACGGAAATGGTCCCACTACCGCAATCGTCGCACAAAATACAAAAATATGATTAAAAATTAAGTTGATAAGAAATATTTCATGTGGCCATTTGGCTATAGTGGCCTCCACCTCTGAGATGCTGAACTGCTGATGCATAAATCCCCCATTAAAGCTGTCGATAATACCGTTTTTTTGTTAGTTTAAATTAACTATTCATCTTTTCATAAGATTTTTTATATTTTGACATTTATCAATTCGCTAGTCGCTCGGCAAATGGCATAATACTAACTATTTTGGAGGATATTTATGGATGGCAATCAACTGGTAGTGGATCTGGAACTGATACGTAGGCTGGACAAGAATGGTCCCCGTTACACCTCCTATCCGACAGCGGATCGCTTTAATGATGCATTTACCGAGCTTAGTTATAGCGGGTGGTTAGCTAAATGTCAGGATGTTGCTCAACCTTTATCACTCTATTTCCATATCCCTTTTTGCAATACGCTTTGCTTTTATTGCGCCTGCAACAAGGTTATCACCAAAGATCGTTCACTTTCCGCTGAATATGTGCGCTACCTATGCAAGGAAATGGCCATGCAAGCACAGATCCTCGGTAAGGGCAGGGTCGTTGAACAGTTGCATCTGGGTGGCGGCACACCCACCTTCTTGAGTGATGAGCAAATTCAACAACTAATGGCGGCCGTTCGTTTACATTTCACCCTGGTAGAGGAGGGTGAATATTCCATTGAAATTGACCCGCGCAAGGTCAGTGATGAGACTATCGCATTGCTCGCGCGCGAAGGATTCAATCGCATCAGTATCGGTGTACAGGATTTTGACGACCAGGTACAACAGGCGGTTAATCGTATTCAAAGTGAAGAGGAAACCCTACGCATTATTCATGCTGCGCGTTTGAATGGTTTTAAATCTGTCAGTATCGATCTGATTTACGGCTTACCCAAGCAGACTTTACAAGGTTTTGACACAACTCTGGACAAGGTTATAGAAGCCAAACCCGATCGCCTGTCAATTTATAATTATGCTCATATGCCCACACTCTTCAAACCACAACGGCGCATACATGAAGAAGATTTACCGGCACCCCAGACCAAACTGGATATTCTAAGCCTGGCGGTTAACAAGTTAACCAATGCAGGCTATGTGTATATCGGCATGGATCATTTCGCAAAACCAGAAGACGAATTGGCGATAGCGCAGCGCCAGGGCAGATTGCACCGTAATTTTCAGGGGTATTCAACCCATTCCGATTGTGACCTGGTTGCGTTGGGTGTCAGTGCCATCGGCAAAATAGGGTCTACCTACAGTCAGAATTATCGTGAACTTGAGGGTTATTATGCTGCGCTGGACAAGGATGTTTTACCAATCATGCGAGGTATGGAATTAAATGCGGATGATCTGTTGCGTCGCTCAATTATTCAAGCGTTGATGTGTCATTTTGAACTTTCTATAGCTTCGTTTAACCAGGAATTTAATATCGATTTTGCACAATATTTTTCTGTAGAGATAAAGGAGTTGCAGGAATATCAGTCAGAAGGATTGCTTCAAATTTCTAGTCAGCAGCTACAGGTTACCCCTAAAGGACGAATGTTGATTCGCAATATTTGCATGGTATTTGACAAATATTTACGCACTCGTACCGAGCATGCACGCTACTCCAAGGTCATTTAGCTTCAGGTGCGCGATTATTCGCGCCCTGAGATTTATTTCAGCTCCTTAATATTTTTATTTGATAGCGGGGTTCAGCATGAATAAGATACTTAAATATGGTTTTGCAGCAGTAGCAGCGGCTCTAATTATTTCTGCCGCTGTTTTGGCTTATGTCGCAGCTACCTTCGATCCCAATAATTACAAGGAACAAATCATCAAGGTAGTTAAGGACCGTAACCATCGCGATCTACATCTTGATGGTAATATTGTCCTTTCTTTTTTCCCTAGTATCGGGGCCAAATTAGTCAAGGTCTCCTTATCCGAAATTAACAGTGACGAACAATTTGCTGCCATTGATGCTGCACGCGTATCGTTGTCGTTATTACCGTTGTTCTCCGGACGTGTGGAAGTCAATGAAATATCATTAAGCGGTGTTCAGGGTACCTTAATCAAACATACCGACGGTACTACCAATATTGATGATCTGCTCGGCAAGGGAGCTCAAGAGGATAAAAATCAGCCTGAAAGGCCTCCTGTTAAATTTGACATCGCTGCGATTTCCATTAATCAAACTAACCTGAATTATCGAGATGAAGGCAGCGGCGCACTTTACACCATCAAGGATCTTAACCTAAGCACCGGCAGGATTATCAATAAATTACCCGTCAAGATCAGCTTGTCTGCTGTTGTACAATCGAATCAACCCAGACTTGAAATCACGACACATTTAAAAACTACCTTGACTTTCGATTTGGACAAACAACTATACCACCTTGAAGGACTCGACCTGGATGCTGACGGGGCAGCGTTAGATATTGCTAAACTAAAAGTCAATGCCAGCGGTGAAGTAAATGTAGATTTAGCGGCTACAGAATTTTTAGCGAAGCAATTCAAGCTCAAAGTGAGTGGCGTCAAAATCAAAGATGAATTTTCTGCTTCAGTGGAGGCACCGACACTAATTTTGACCAAAGACAAATTTTCGGGTGAAAAACTGCTGGTTAATGCCAAATTGAACGGTTCTTCTGGAAATATACTTGCCGCTTTATCGTTACCTAGCCTGGAAGGGAATGCACAATCGTTCAAGATTGATGCCTTGGCGCTTGATCTCGATGTTAAACAAGCGGAACAATCTTTCAAATTTAAACTTAGCTTACCTTTGACAGGAAATTTTATCGCCAAACAGTTCAAGTTGAATAATTTAACGCTGGCGCTAACAGCCAACGGAGACAAGCTTCCCAATAAGTCTATTGAGAGTGTACTCAAAGGTAGTATGCAAGTAGATGCACTCAAAGAGACTTTGCAACTTGCCCTTGCGGGTGGATTATTGCAAAGTCAGCTTAAGGCAAAAATTGGGATTAACAATTTTAGTGACCCTGCCCTTAATTTTGATTTGGATGTTGATCAAGTTGATGCCGATTTGTATCTGCCTAAATCTACTAAACCTGTCGCACAGAATGAAACTGAGCAACCCATAGACCTTTCAGCTTTACGCAAACTCAATCTGGAAGGCACTCTCAAAATAGGAGCACTAAAGGTTGCCAATTTAAAATCAACTAATTTGCACATTACTGTAAAAGCGCACAAGGGTGAATTGAAAGTGAACCCTCTTTCTGCAAATCTGTACCAGGGCAGTTTGAATGGCAACCTGAACGTCAATGCAGAAAGTACCCCGGTCATTTCGCTTAACCAGACCCTTAGTGGAATCAATATAGCTGCTTTATTAAAAGACGCTGCTAATTTTGATACGCTTGAAGGCAAGGGAAGCGTCCTGTTGAATCTTAATATGCACGGCAACACAGTCAGTGCCATGAAAAAGGTACTTGACGGTTCCCTGACGCTTAATCTTGCTGATGGAGCCGTCAAGGGTATTAATATTGCCAAAAAGTTACGCGAAGCTCAAACCATGTTCAGTAAAGGCGCAAACAGTTCGCAGACGCAAGCACTTAACAAAGAAGAGAAAACTGATTTTAGCGAGCTCAAGGCCAGTTTTAAAATAGTCAATGGAATTGCTCATAACGATGACTTATCCATGAAATCTCCCGTGCTTCGTGTCGCAGGAAACGGTGACATTAATATCGCTAACGATAGCATCAACTACCTCGCCAAAGCAACCCTTGCCAAGACCTTGGAGGGGCAGGGTGGGAAAGATAACGTCAGCGGCATCACCGTGCCAGTGCGACTCAGTGGCCCCTTTTCTGATTTAAAATACACCTTGGATTATAGTGCACTGTTGAGTGATGTGACCAAACTGAAAATTGAAAATAAAAAGGATGAAATTAAATCCAAATTACAGGAGCAGCTTAAAGGTGGTCTCAACAATTTATTCAGATAATTTATTTTTCCAATGAGTAATTTTGCTGAACGAATCATCGTCTGGCAGCAACAACATGGACGACATAATTTACCATGGCAAGACGCTGGTGCCTATGGCATTTGGTTATCTGAAATTATGCTGCAACAGACACAGGTATCTACCGTGATCCCTTACTACTTGCGGTTCATGGCTACTTTTCCCGATATCGGATCGCTGGCAAATGCGTCTGAAGAACGTGTCTTAGCGCTTTGGAGTGGTTTGGGGTATTACGCACGAGGTCGAAATTTACATCGTGCTGCAAAAATTATTGCTGACCAATATCAAGGTGTATTCCCTCGACTATACGAGCAGATATTGGAGTTACCCGGAATAGGACGCTCCACTGCGGCTGCAATCTGTGCGTTGGCTTATTTTGAGCGTCGAGCCATACTGGATGGCAATGTAAAGCGAGTTTTATCACGTTACTGTGGTTTCTCTGGCTGGAGCGGAGAATACCTGAATTTACTTTGGCTACAGGCTGAAGCCTTGCTGCCCAATCATGATATCGCTTGCTATACGCAAGCCCTGATGGATATGGGTGCCACGCTATGCAAACGCAGCAAACCAGCTTGTTCTGCCTGTCCTGTGCAGCAGAGTTGCCATGCTTTTTTAACGGGTCGTATCGCTGAGCTGCCTACACCACGACCTCGCAAGTCCATACCCGTGAAGGACTGCCACTTTTTATTATTGCTGCATGGTGATGATATATTGTTAGAAAAGCGTCCTGAAATGGGAATCTGGGGTGGGCTTTGGTGTATGCCTCAATTCGATGATATGCAAGCGTTAGAAAGCTGGTGTGCAGGTTTGGATATGGGTTCCCACCTGGATAAACATGGAAAATCCTGTTTCAAGCAATATCCGTCTTTTATCCATACCTTTACTCATTTTAAGTGGGATATTACCCCGGTAATCCGGCTGGTAAATCGTAAACCGAAACCAACACAAAAAACTGAGCATATCTGGATGAATATATTGGACGCAGAGAAGTCTGCCATTCCAACGCCCGTGCGGAAATTACTTCAACATTTAAATTAGGCGGGACAAATGTGTTCAGTCTCCCCAGGCTTTTATCAAATTTTGCTCGACACCTAGATGATTCAGTATCCGTGCAACAACAAAATCCACCAAGTCTTGTACGGTTCGCGGATGTTGATAAAAGCCAGGATTGGGTGGCAAAATGATAGCGCCGGCATGGGAAAGTTTTAGCATATTTTCCAGATGGATCGAAGAAAATGGTGTCTCGCGTGGAACCATGATCAGCGGCCGTTTTTCCTTTAGCATCACATCGGCTGCACGAGCAATCAAATCATCGCTAATCCCATTAGCAATTTTTGCCAACATGTTCATGGTACATGGGCAAACAACCATAGCGCTTCCAGGATTAGACCCAGAAGCCATTGGTGCAAACCAGTCGTGCATGCTGTATACCTTTAACTCGCCACCTTCAAAACGCTCTCTCAGCATTTTTTCAGCATCCTGCGGGCTATTAGGTAGCACTATTTCCATTTCCTGTTTGGCGACAATCTGCGCAGCCTTTGAATATACCAGATGAACCTGCTGCTCGCTTTGCAGCAGCAATTCGAGCAGACGAATAGCATAAGGCAGTCCAGAAGCGCCAGTTATTGCGAGTGTAATAGCTTTCATGTGGTATCTTATCAACTAACAATACATTATCCAGCAAAATTGATGGTTATTCGCTATTTAAACTTTAATTTTTTTTAATCGAATTTTTAAGGTATATTTACCAAACATCTTTTGCGTCTTTTACGTTGCGCCAAATTTATACAGACAGAGCTAAGCGAACATGACGAATTTAACAGAACAAGATCCAAGTTGTACATCGATTTCCTGCCAACATTGCGGCTTATACCAACTTGGTTTATCAATGGGACTGGATAGTGCCGACACGAGTCTTCCTGATCGCTATATCAAGCGAAAATTTATGCTTAAACGTGGTCAGGTTCTTTATCGTGCAGGTGAGGAATTTACCTCCATCTATTCCATACGCAGCGGTTCAGTCAAAACTTATATTTCTACCGATGATGGACGACTGCAAATCACCGGATTTCATGTACCTGGCGAGTTACTGGGTTTGAATGCGATAGGAGAGAATCGCTATAATTGTGAAGCGGTAGCCTTGGAAGCCTCTTCAGTTTGTAAAATTTCTCTGGAATGTTTTCAGGAAATCGCTCTACAAATTCCATCGGTGAACTACCAAATGCTCAGAATGATGAGCAAAGAGATCAAACACCATCAAGATTTAATGTTGCTGCTCGGCAAAATGTCAGCTGAGGAGCGCTTGGCTACCTATCTTCTATCTTTGTCCCGTCGTTTCGCTTTACGCAACTATTCGCCTAATCAGTTTAATTTAAGTATGTCTCGTGGAGACATTGGCAATTATGTTGGAATCGCTGAAGAAACGGTATGTCGTATTTTTACCCGATTTCAGGAGGAGGGTTTGATCATTATTCGTAGAAGACACATTATTCTTACTGACATTGAGCGATTAAGTGTGATCGCGCGCGAACCTTACCAGCCCCCAACAGTTGCGCGTTATCCTTTGGAAATATGATTCTTGGCTGAAAATCGAACTTTGTTTTAGCTATTATTTGGCTTACAGCCAGTTAGCTTGTTATATAGTAAGTTTTGTAGGTTACGGCATTAAAAAAGGGCAGAATTACCTGCCCTTTATTAATAGTTTACATAATCCTGAGGTGCCTATCAGTGTCCTGCCTGCTTGCGTAATTGCTGAATTGCGCGCAATTGTGCGATTGCTTCCGCTAGTTCCGATTGTGCTTGTGCGTAATCGATGTCAGATGCACGATTTTTGATAGATTCTTCAGCCGCTTGCTTTGCTTCCAATGCGCGAGCCTCATCCAAATCTGAACCACGAATCGCCGTATCTGCAAGAACGGTTACCACATTGGGTTGAACTTCAAGCATTCCACCAGAAACATAAATCAGCAATTCTTTTTCCTGGTCAGGTTGTTTAATCCTTACCGAACCAGGTTTTATACGAGTCATCAACGCTGTATGTCTGGGATAAATACCTAATTCACCCATTTCACCTGGAACAACTACGACTTCAGCCAGACCAGAAAAAATAGACTCTTCCGCGCTAACTACGTCTACATGTACGGTCATTGCCATGCTTGTCCCCTTTAACGCTATAGCGTTTTGGCTTTTTCAATCGCTTCTTCGATACCGCCAACCATATAAAACGCTTGTTCTGGCAGGTGATCATAGTCTCCAGCAACAATGCCTTTGAACCCCTTGATGGTGTCTTTCAAAGTAACGTATTTACCCGGGCTACCGGTAAATACTTCAGCCACATGGAATGGTTGTGACAAGAAACGTTGAATTTTACGCGCTCTGGCTACAGCCAGTTTGTCTTCAGGAGCAAGTTCATCCATACCCAGGATTGCAATAATATCGCGTAATTCCTTATAACGCTGTAAAGTTGCCTGTACACCGCGGGCTACATTGTAATGTTCTTCACCCACCACCAGTGGATCTAACTGACGTGAAGTTGAATCCAGTGGATCCACCGCTGGGTAGATACCTAAAGAGGCAATATCACGAGACAGAACAACCGTTGAATCCAAGTGCAAGAAGGTGGTAGCAGGAGATGGATCAGTCAAGTCATCCGCTGGTACATATACCGCCTGAATCGAAGTAATTGATCCCACCTTAGTTGAAGTAATACGCTCTTGCAGTCTGCCCATTTCTTCAGCCAGAGTAGGTTGATAACCTACAGCAGAAGGCATACGACCCAACAGTGCCGATACTTCTGTTCCAGCAAGTGTGAAACGATAGATATTGTCGACGAAGAACAAGATATCACGACCTTCATCCCGGAAATGTTCAGCCATCGTCAGACCGGATAATGCTACGCGCAAACGATTGCCAGGCGGTTCGTTCATCTGTCCAAATACCATGGCTACCTTTGATTCAGGTAGATTATCCAACTTGATAACACCCGCTTCTGACATTTCATGGTAGAAGTCATTCCCTTCACGGGTACGCTCACCTACTCCTGCAAAAACCGACAGTCCGCTATGTTGCTTGGCAATATTGTTGATCAGTTCCAGCATATTTACCGTTTTACCTACACCAGCACCGCCGAACAGCCCAACTTTACCGCCTTTAGCAAAGGGACAAACCAGATCAATAACCTTAATCCCAGTTTCAAGTAGATCAATTGATGGCGATAGCTCATCAAACTTGGGAGCGCGTTGGTGAATTTCACGACGTTCGTCGCTCTTGATATCACCCACATCATCTATCGGCCGGCCTAACACATCCATAATCCGACCCAGTGTCCCTTTTCCTACAGGCACCTTGATCCCACTTCCTGTCGCATTGACCAGCATACCGCGGCGCAAACCATCGGATGAGCCCATAGCAATGGTACGAACAACCCCATCACCGAGCTGCTGTTCAACCTCAAAAGTCAAACCGGCCTCGGCAGTTGAAGTACCCGCATCTGCAAGATGCAAAGCTTCGTATACCTTGGGCATTTGATCGCGCGGAAACTCGATGTCAACCACCGCACCGATACACTGAACAATCTTTCCTTGACTCATTTTTAATGATTCCCCGTCTAATTTAATTTTTAATCCGCCGCAGATTCAATTAACCAACTGCTGCCGCACCGCTAACGATTTCAGAAATTTCGCGGGTAATCGCTGCCTGGCGTGCTTTGTTGTATACCAGCTTGAGATCGTTAATCACACTCTTCGCATTATCAGAAGCCGCTTTCATCGCTACCATACGAGCGCTTTGCTCTGAAGCCATATTTTCAACTACAGCCTGATAAACCAAGGATTCAATGTATCGAACCAACAGCTCATCAATCACCTGCTTGGCATCTGGTTCATATATATAATCCCAGTTGCCATCAGTTGTTCCCATTTGATCTCCACTTAACGGCAGCAACTGCTCTACACGCGGTTCCTGCTTCATGGTATTTACAAAATGGTTATAACTAATGTGTATAGAATCAACTTCACCCGCAGCATACGCATCCAGCATCAGCTTAACTGCACCAATCAATTTCTCTATGTGTGGCGTATCTCCCAGACCGGTAAGACTGGATTTAACTTTGGCACCGATCCGGTTCATAAATCCCAAACCTTTGGTTCCAATCGGACAAACCACTACATTTTTGTTATCTGTTTCCCATTCTTTCATTCGGTTAACAGCTAAACGCAGCACGTTGGTATTTAAACCACCACACAACCCCTTATCTGAAGTAACAACAATCAGACCAACATTCTTGTTTTCCGGTCGCTTGACCAGAAACGCATGTTTATATTCAGGGTTAGCACGCGATAAGTGTGCTGCTACTGCGCGTATTTTTTCCGCATACGGACGAGCAGCACGCATACGATCTTGTGCCTTGCGCATTTTGGCTGCCGCAACCATTTCCATGGCGCGCGTAATCTTGCGTGTATTTTCAACACTCTTGATTTTTGCGCGTATCTCTTTACTGCCAGCCATTTCTCACCCCGCCTTAATAGACTGCCGTGGACTTGAATTTTACGATTGCCTCATTCAGCAACTTTTCATTGTCTGCATTCAGGTCTTTGGTAGACTCAATCGCATCAATTAAAGGCTTGTTACTTGATTTCAGATAGGCATGCAATGCTGATTCAAAGGCAAGCGCTTTAGGAACAGAAATATCGTCGAAGAAACCCTTGTTGACTGAAAACAGCGTGACAGCCATTTCTGCAACAGACAACGGTGCATATTGCAACTGCTTCATTAACTCTGTAACCATCCGCCCACGTTCCAATTGCTTGCGTGTTGCTTCATCCAGATCCGAAGCAAATTGCGCAAAAGCCGCCAATTCACGATACTGTGCAAGAGCAAGACGTACACCACCACCCAGTTTCTTGATAACCTTGGTTTGCGCCGCACCGCCTACTCTAGACACCGACACCCCTGCGTTAATTGCCGGACGTATCCCTGCATTGAACAGATCTGATTCAAGAAATATCTGACCATCGGTAATTGAAATCACATTGGTCGGTACAAAGGCAGATACGTCACCCGCCTGAGTTTCGATAATTGGCAGAGCTGTCAATGAGCCCGTCTTGCCTTTCACCTCACCCTTGGTGAAACTCTCAACATAATCTGCGTTCACTCTAGCTGCACGTTCCAACAGACGGGAGTGCAAATAGAAAACATCGCCTGGATAAGCTTCGCGACCAGGTGGTCTACGAAGCAACAAGGAAATCTGACGATAGGCCCAAGCTTGCTTGGTAAGGTCATCATATACGATAAGAGCATCCTGACCACGATCACGGAAATACTCACCCATCGTACAACCTGCATAGGGTGCAAGAAACTGCATTGCCGCCGAATCTGATGCAGTCGCCGCCACTACAATGGTATATCCCAAAGCGCCATGCTCTTCAAGTTTGCGCACTACGTTTGCGATATTTGAGGCCTTCTGACCAATAGCAACATAAACGCAGGTCATGTTTTGACCTTTTTGATTGATAATCGCGTCTACGGCCACCGCTGTTTTCCCGGTTTGGCGATCGCCAATAATCAATTCCCGCTGACCTCTGCCAATCGGTACCATTGAGTCAATCGCTTTCAAGCCTGTTTGTACTGGCTGATCTACGGATTTACGTGCAATAACACCTGGCGCCACTTTTTCAATTTTGTCGGTCATCTTTGCATTTACCGGACCTTTACCATCTATAGGCTGACCCAGCGCATTGACTACTCGACCACACAATTCAGGACCTACCGGCACTTCCAGAATACGTCCTGTACACTTGACTGTATCTCCTTCGGTGATGTGCTCATATTCACCTAGCACAACGGCTCCTATGGAATCTCGCTCAAGATTCAGCGCAAGGCCAAACGTATTGCCTGGAAATTCCAACATCTCACCTTGCATCACGTCAGATAGACCATGTACACGAACAATACCGTCAGTCACGCTAATTACAGTACCTTCGGTGCGCGCCTGAGTCAGAGCCTCAAAATTATCGATTCGGCTGCGAATTAAACTGCTTATTTCAGAAGGGTTGAGCTTCATCTAAATTTCCTTATCTTGATAAATCTATTATCAGGCCAGGGCGTTTGCCATCTCGCCAAGACGGGTGCGCGCCGAACCATCGATCACCTTATCACCGGCGCGTATCACTATCCCGCCCAGTAACTCTTTGTTGATTTTGCAAACGAGCTTTATTTTGCGACCCATGCGCACTTTCAACGTGTCTGCAATTTTTTCCTGTTGTGCATCTGTCAGCTCGAAAGCACTGTCAACAACTACATTGATGGTTTTTTCAGCTTCAGCTCTCAAACTCTCAAAGATGGCGGCAATTTCAGGACATACCAACAATCTCTGATTATCTACAACCGCCTTGATGAAATTATGTTGCTGTGTATTTGCCAAGCTGCCAAGCAGACCCGCCATCAGGCTTTCCAGTTGTTTCTTGGAAACTCTGGGGCTTGTTATAACAGATCTGATTTCGTTATTACAGACATATTCGGCGAGCACTACTAACATTTCTGCCCACCCTTTTAGGTCTGTCTGCTTTTGCGCTTCCTCAAAAGCAGCCTGTGCGTATGGCCGTGCAATAGTGATATTTTCGGACATGGCGATCAGATTTCCGAGACCAATTTGTCGAGCAGGTCACTATGAGCGTTGGCATCAATTTCTCGACCCAGAATCTTGCTCGCACCAGCCAGTGCGATTGCAGAAACCTGCGTGCGCAATTGTTCCCTTGCACGAAACACTTCCTGATCAATTTCAGCTTTTGCGCCTACAATAATACGGTCACCTTCTACCTTGGCTTTCGCTTTGGCATCTTCGACTATTTCTATTGCGCGCTTTTCACCATTGTTAACGATTTCACCTGCTTTTTCCTTCGCTTCGCGCAGAATTTCTGCTGAACGCTTGGCTGCAAGCTCCAGGTCATGTTTTGCACGATCAGCATCTGCCAAGCCATCAGCAATTTGCTTTTTCCGTTGTTCCAGCGCTGCCACGATTGGCGGCCAAACAAACGCCATGCAGAACCACACAAACAGTGCAAACATGATCGTTTGAGCTAGAAGAGTTGCATTGATATTCATGCAGGCTACCTTTCCTTAGTTATACGTGGCCGCTTTTAGAGAATTAATGCGCCACCGCAAACAACACATACATTGCAATACCTACTGCAATCATCGGCACCGCATCGACTAGACCCATTACCACAAAGAACTGGGTGCGCAACATCGGAATCAGTTCTGGTTGACGTGCTGCGCCCTCCAGGAATCTGCCTCCCAAAATACCGATACCGACTGCAGCCCCTAGTGCGCCCAGACCCATCATCAGCGCTCCGGCGATGTACAGCAGTGCATTTGCCATTTCCATTTTTTAGTTCTCCTATTGATAAAGTTTAGTGATTTTAATGATGTTCCTGATGCGCCATATCCATATATACAACTGTCAGTGTCATAAAAATGAACGCCTGCAAGGTTACTATAAGGATGTGAAATATTGCCCAACCTAACGACAAAAATATTTGTGATCCATACAAGGTCGCACTTCCAACCGTCATGCCTGCCCAGGCTCCGCCCATCAGTGCAATTAGTATGAAAATCATTTCACCGGCGTACATATTACCGAAAAGACGCAGTGCCAGCGAAATTGGCTTGGCGATCAGGTTTACTCCTTCCAGCAACAGGTTAACCGGCATACCCCATTTTCCAAAGGGTTGTAGGGTCAGTTCACCGACAAAACCTCCCAGACCTTTCATTTTCACGCTGTAATAAAGCACTAGAATAAACACGCCTATCGCCATACCAAAGGTCGCATTTGGGTCGGTAGAAGGAACAATTTTAAAAAATGGGACACCTAGTGTAGTCATCAGCAGGGGTACATAATCAATGGGCAGCAAGTCCATCAGATTCATCGTAAATACCCAAAAGAAGATTGTCAGTGCTAGTGGACCTACCAGCTTGTTTTTGCCTGAAAATGATCCTCTCACACTACTATCGATAAATTCGAGCGCCCACTCGACAAAATTTTGAACACCACTTGGGGTTCCTGAAGTAATGCTTTTCGCTACACTGCGGAAAAGCAACAGGAAGCCAGCACCCAAAATTAATGACATGAAGAAAGTATCTAGATTGAGAGCCCAAAAACCCATTTCCTTGGCTTGTTCTGCACTATGCGCAACTCCCCAAGTACCGTTTGGCAAATGTCCAAAGGTTAGATTTTGTAGGTGATGTTTTATATATTCTGCTGATGTATGTGCTTCGCTTGACATATTCGCTATTTATATTTAATGGTACTCAAAATAAATTGGGTCATTAACAGTGTAATTTGACCCATCACAAACCCCTCTAATACTCCTAGAGGAAGCAATTTTAATACAGCCATGCTTAAAAGCAACATTACTGCCACCGTAATAAATCTTTCGGCAGCATAGAAAAACATTAACTTCAATTCCTGGTGAGCAGTAACTGATATTCCATTACTTTTTTGCTTACTCACCCGGTGCATTCGCCATGCCAGCATTGCACCGTTAATTGCGGATATCAAACCACCTAACAATACCGCAACTGATAACTGTTCATTATTATAATGTTTTAAAACCCAACCACTCACTATAAATGCCATTACAACCTGAAAAAATACTATTAGTCGTGCAGCTCTTTTTTCTCTGTTGATGTAAAGCGCGGTGATGATAACGGCGTTGGGGGTAGGTGTCAACATTTATTGATTATTTGCTTCCATTTTATCGTTGCTTAGGGGTGCAATTTTCAGTTTAGCGATCAATTCATCCAGGGAATCATGATTTGCGTACTCAATAATCAACTTTCCACTTTCTTTCGCTCCCTGCTTAATTTCTACTTTTGTCCCGAGAAATGCACTCACTTCTTCTTGTAAACGTTGAGTATCCCTATTTATTTTAGGTTCTTTTTTAGGTTTATCCGGATCAGTAGCCTGTTTATTTACCAACTTTTCAGCTTCCCTAACTGAAAGTCCTTCCAGTATGATTTTATTCGCAAGCATTACCTGCTGAGCATTATCCAAAGATAACAAAGCTCTGGCATGTCCCATATCCAATTTATTTTCCATCAACATATTTTGCACGGTTACTGGCAATTTTAGCAGCCTGAGCAAGTTACTGGCTGCACTGCGAGAGCGACCAACGGCATCAGCCGCTACCTGATGAGTCATTTGAAATTCATCTATCAATCGTTGAATACCAGTTGCTTCTTCAAGTGGATTTAGATTCTCGCGCTGAATATTTTCAATCAACGCCATCGCTAGTGCTGCATTATCGGGTACGCTTCGTACCAATACCGGTACATGGCTCAAACCAGCTATTCGAGCAGCACGCCATCGTCTTTCACCTGCAATGATTTCGTAACTTTTATCTTCCAGTTGTCGAACCAGTATCGGTTGTATTATTC
Source organism: uncultured Nitrosomonadales bacterium (assembly GCA_903876685.1). GTDB lineage: Bacteria > Pseudomonadota > Gammaproteobacteria > Burkholderiales > Gallionellaceae > Gallionella. The sequence continues at coordinate 23,900 of CAIRBC010000458.1, forward strand.
CCTGAGCCTTGATTGAAGACGCAAGATCATTTAAAGATGCTTCATCCATATGAGAACGTGGCTGATACTTGCCCGGTTTAAGCAGCTCTACGTTTAAATCGCGCATTACTTCATCTTTCTCACTGTCTCCACCAGACAATAAGGCATCCAAACCGCGCCCTAATCCTTTATTTAACTTCGTCACCATATCAGTTCCTTTCTTACACCGCTGCAACAGGTTGCACTGCATTATTCAACAGTTCACCAGCCAAAGCCAGATATGCCTGCGTTCCTTTAGATAATTTATCATGATATAAAGCAGGAACCCCAAAGCTGGGGGCTTCAGCCAGTCGAATATTTCGTGGAATGACGGTACGATAAACCTTGTTACCAAAATGTTCCAAAAGCTGGTCTGAAACCTGTTGCGCCAGTGAATTTCTTGGATCGAACATGGTTCGCAACAAACCTTCAATTTCCAAATCGGGATTCATTTTTGCTCGAACTTTTCTAATGGTATTCACTAAATCACTCAATCCTTCCAAAGCATAGTATTCACATTGCATAGGTATCATGACAGATTTTGCTGCACATAAGCCGTTTAGTGTCAATAAATTCAATGCTGGAGGGCAATCGATCAGTATATATTCATAATCTGACTCCACAGACTTCAAGGCTTCTTGTAATCTACCTTCACGATTCGGCATATCTACCAATTCTACTTCAGCTCCTGCCAGATCTCTGTTCGCTGGAAGCAAATCATATTTACCTGGATTTGATTGAACCCTGACTTCTCTTATTGTTTTGCTACCCAGAAGCACATGATATACCGTAGCTTGCAAGTCACGCTTATCGATGCCACTACCCATGGTTGCGTTTCCTTGTGGATCTAAATCTATCAGCAGTACACGCTGTTTAACCGCTGCCAGGCTGGCTGCCAAATTTACAGCCGTGGTAGTCTTCCCTACCCCGCCTTTCTGATTCGTTACCGCAAGTACTTTAGTCATATTCCTTCACTCCTCTCGCATGATGCAATAACCAGACTTCGAGCCGCATTAACACCCGGCACCTGTAATGGTACAACTCGCTCAATCCGGCATCCGTTTGGCACTTCAGCCAATTCTTGTTGAGGTGCACCCTTCATTGCCACCCAACGTCCCTGTTTTGAGATCAGATGACGGCTACAATTTATAAAATCCCCCAGTTCGCTAAACGCCCTTGATATAATTCCGTCAAAAACTTCCGTTGGTTGCCATATTTCCACTCTTGCGCAATGCACTACAATATTGTTTAACTTTAAATCTATAATCGCCTGTTGTACAAAACTTGTCTTTTTACTATTGCTATCAATTAAACTAAAGTGCCAATCAGGCTGAGCAATTGCCAGCACAATTCCAGGCAAACCCGCTCCAGTACCAACATCCAGCCATCTTCCATCCCACAGGTGCTTTAGTACCGCCAGATTGTCCAATAAATGATGACTAATCATTTTCTGAGGATCGCGTATGGCTGTCAGGTTATAAACCCTGTTCCATTTATGCAACAATTCAATATATTGCTCTAGTTGTAATATAGCTTTTTCATTCAAAGAAATCTCTAATAGCTCAATACCGTGTCGCAATTCATTCTTCATGCTTATACACTTTTTTGAATTTCTTCATTAAATCCCTTTTTGATGTATACCAGTAACAAGGATATTGCTGCGGGTGTTATACCCGAAATACGTGCGGCTTGACCAATGGTTTGCGGCTTATACTTATTTAGCTTCTGCTGAACTTCAATAGACAAACCTCGAACCAGAAAATAATCAATATCACTGGGCAATTCAAATGTTTCATGTTGATTGCTTCGTAAAATCTCAGTGTGCTGTCTTTCGATATACCCCTGATATTTAGCTTGAATTTCCACTTGCTCTGCCACTTTAGCGTCGATTTCACCCGTATAAGCTTCAGGTAAGGTCATCAATCCCGAGTAATCTACGCCAGGTCTACGCAATAATTCAAGTAATGAATACTCACGCTCTATCGGTGCACCCAAAACTTCTATGGAAATTTCTGCTGGTAAAATTCTAGGGTTAACCCAGGTATTTTTCAGACGTTCCTGTTCTTTAGTTATTGCCTCGCGTTTTTTTTCAAATGCTGACCAGCGTTGTTCATCAACGATACCAAACTTACGGCCAATTTCGGTTAATCTTAGATCTGCATTATCTTCGCGCAATTGCAGGCGATATTCAGCTCTACTGGTAAACATCCTGTATGGCTCAGTCACTCCGTGTGTAATCAAGTCGTCAACCATCACACCTAGATAGGCTTCATTTCGTAATGGACTCCAGGAATCACATCCTTTTACCTGAAGCGCTGCATTGAGACCAGCCAGTAAACCTTGAGCAGCGGCTTCTTCATAACCCGTTGTCCCATTTATTTGACCAGCAAAAAATAATCCACCAATATATTTTGATTCGAGAGAATTTTTCAGGCCATGAGGGTTGTAATAGTCATACTCGATTGAATATCCGGGTCGAATTATATGTGCATTTTCCAATCCCTTCATGGAACGTACCAAGTCTACTTGAACATCAAATGGTAAACTTGTTGATATTCCATTTGGATAAATTTCGTTTGTAGTTAAACCCTCCGGCTCCAAATATATCTGATGAGAGGGTTTATCTGAAAAACGATGTATTTTATCTTCAATTGATGGACAATATCTTGGTCCTACTCCCTTGATTACCCCGGTATATAATGGGGAGCGGTCTAGTCCTTTACGTATAATCTCATGTGTTTTTTGATTGGTTTCCGTTATCCAGCAAGATACTTGTTTTGGATGCAGGGTTGAACTACCCATGAATGAAAATACTGGAACTGGATTGTCGCCTGGTTGCTCTGTAATGGACGAATAGTCTATACTCCGACCATCAATACGAGGAGGCGTACCTGTTTTAAGACGACCTACAGGTAAGTTCAAATCTCGTAATTTATTAGCAAGCATGATTGATGGCGGATCCCCTGCTCTACCTGCCGGGTAATTTGACATTCCCACATGAATCAATCCTGACAAAAAAGTACCTGCTGTCAGCACTATTGTCTTTGCGCTAAAACGTAGACCTAAATTTGTAACCACCCCATAAACACGTTCTTGATCTATTAATACATCATCTACTGCTTGCTGAAATAACCATAGATTTTCTTGATTTTCAAGTCGCCTTCTAATTGCTTGCTTATAAAGCAATCGATCCGCCTGAGCACGAGTTGCACGTACAGCGGAACCCTTACTGGAATTTAGTATACGAAACTGAATTCCACTTTCATCTGCGGCTAGAGCCATTGCTCCGCCTAGAGCATCAATTTCTCTGACTAAATGACCTTTACCAATTCCTCCTATAGAAGGATTACATGACATCTGTCCAAGAGTTTCAATATTATGGCTTAACAATAATGTTTTGCAGCCTGCTCTAGCACTAACAAGTGCAGCCTCTGTGCCTGCATGTCCACCACCAACCACTATTACATCAAATATTCCGGAGAAATTCATTTTTATGCGCTCGTAAATGGACGCGCATCATACATCAGCAAGTCCGTATTTCCTAATTCATAGGGAAATTATATGTTTCACGTGAAACATTTTAAATTATTTGCCGATGCAAAATTTAATAAAAATTTCTCCTAATAAATCATCAGATGTATATTCACCGGTTATTTGATTGAGAGCTTGTTGTGAAGATCTTAATTCTTCAGCAAAGAATTCAATATTGCAAATCACATTAGATGCGTTCTCAAAATGCTTCCGTGCCTGTTCCAAGGCAATTAAATGACGCTCTCTAGCCATAAAGCAGCCACTTTCTAAATCGCGCCAACCAACCAATTTCAAAATGACGTTAAGTAAATGATCCACACCTGCTCCTGTTTTTGCTGAAACAAAAACATGGTTATCGTCTGATGATTTTGATTGTTCTAATGAAATTAGATCAGATTTGTTATGCACAATTAAACGTGGAATTCCATCAGGAATATTTTGTAAAATATCAACATCATTAATCATTAATCCCAGTGAGGCATCAATGATGAGCAAAACTAAGTCTGACTTAGAAATCATCTGTTTAGCTCGTTGTATTCCCATTAATTCGATAGGATCGTCGGTATTTCGCAAACCGGCTGTGTCAAAAAAATGTAAAGTAACGCCCTTAATTTGTATATCCTGTTTGATAACATCTCGTGTAGTACCGTGAATATCACTTACCAAGGCAATATCATCACCTGCAATTCGATTAAGAAGACTGGATTTACCAACATTAGTTTGACCTGCAATGGCGATATGTGCTCCTTCTCGCAATAACGACCCTTGCTTGGATTGATCCAGTACCCGTTGCAAACATTGCTGTAAATTATTTAATAAAAATAACAGGTGTTGAGTATTTATTTGATCTAGATCTTCTTCAGGAAAATCAAGTATAGACTCAACTAGTACACGTAGATTAATCAGATCATTGAGCAAACTACGAATTTGTAGAGAAAATTCACCTGTTAATGACCTGATTGAAGATCGTGCTGCTTCAGTAGTATTAGCTTCAATAAGGTCAGCAATACCTTCTGCCTGAACAAGATCGAGCTTGTTGTTTAAAAAAGCCCGTAAGGTAAATTCACCAGGTTCTGCGAGTCTTGCTCCAAGCGTTAAACAACGATCAATAAGAATTTTCTGAATTGCAATACCACCATGACCCTGTAATTCAAGTATATCTTCACCCGTGTACGAATGCGGGGTTGGAAAAAAAATGGCTATACCTTTGTCCAAAATTGAACCATTTATATCCAAAAAATTAGAATAATTTGCAACCTTTGATTCAGGTACTTTACCCAATATTTCAACAGCAATAGTTTTACTAAGAATGCCAGATATTCTTATAACACCTATTGCACCTCGCCCTTGTGCTGTTGAAATAGCAACAATAGTATCAGCGTTTAACTGTGACATCCTTATTCTCAACTTCTGCAGCACGAGTTATATACCACTGCTGAGTAATAGAAAGAATATTATTTACAATTGAGTAAAGAACTAAACCAGCGGGAAAGAAAAAGAATATAACGCTAAAGGCAATTGGCATAATTTGCATAACCTTGGCTTGTATAGGATCAGGTGGTTTGGGATTCAAACGCATCTGTATAATCATGCTGGCACCCATTATCAATGGCAAAATATAATATGGATCAGCTGCTGACAAATCGGTAATCCAACCAAAAAATGGTGCATAGCGCATTTCGACACTAGCCAAGATAGCCCAATATAAAGCGATAAAAACCGGTATTTGTACCAACACGGGTAAACATCCACCTAAAGGGTTTATTTTTTCAACTTTATAAAGATCCATCATGGCTCGATTAAGTTTCTCGCGATCGGTGCCACATTGCTGTTTAATCTTTTCTAATTTTGGCGCAACTAAACGCATTTTTGCCATAGAACGATAACTAGCTGCAGATAAGGGAAAGAATATCAGTTTAATTAGCAGTGTAAGTAAAATTATTGAAACACCCCAGTTATGCGTCCAATCATGAAAAAGTGCCATTACCCAAAACAATGGAACTGAAAGTATAGTTAGCCATCCATAATCAACAGTCAGTCCAAGACCTGGAGCAATGTTATCAAGATCCTTGAAGGTAGGGCCTACATAAAGTGAGGTGCCCATATTAGATCTTTGTCCGGGATTAATGGTCAGCTCTGATAAAATTACTCCCACTGCATATGAATCAATCCCGACCTTACGCGTAAAATATTCGCGACCAGTTTTTTCTTTAGGTAACCATGCTGCAACAAAATAGTGTTGCAAAATACCAATCCATCCATCATCAGCCGTCTTGGGATAATCTACTTTATCTTTGGCAATTTGCTGAAACTCTACTTTTTTAAATTTTTCCTTATCGGTATAAACAGCTGCCCCTATATAGGTAGGTAAAAATCTTGAAGTTCCTGCCAAAGGGGCACTATCGCGAATTAACTGAAAATAACTACTAGTTACAACCGGTTGAATTCCTGAATTTTCAAATTCGTAATTAATATCAATCAGATAACTTCCCTTATGAAAAGTAATGATTTTTGTAATATTTAAGGGAGATTTAACGGCCGGTGTTAACTTGACTTGTAATTGTTCCTGATGGGTAGTTAATTCATACTTATCAATTTCTGAAATAAATTGACTGTTATGATTAGGTAGTCCCAAGCCTAGTAAACCACTTTGAGCAACATAATTATGAGTATTTACGCCACGTTCAAAAATAATAAGGGATTTATTTTTATCAGTACCATCTGGATGCTTAAGTAAAGCCAAGTGTGTAATGTCACCACCTTGCGTACTAATTTCAGCTTCAAGAAAATCCGTCTTTACATGGATGGTTTTTCCTTCAACAGTCTGAACAGACTGTTGATCTACCACTGGTGTGGTCTTAACCAGATTTTCAGTGGTTTGCGGTTTAGAAGCTTTTTCTGAGGTACTAGCATTTTGTTGATTATATAATTCAGGATGTTCATGGCGCTGCCATCCATCCCAAACCAGACCTAAAGAAAATACAAATATTAAAAACAAAAACAACCTTTGAAAGTCCATATTAATACCTGAAGTTATGGTGCGGGATCAAATCCTCCGGGGTTCCAGGGATTACATCGCAAAATTCGTTTAATACCTAACCACCCCCCCACTAATACACCATGCTTTGTAACTGTTTCACAGGCATATTGGGAACAAGTTGGTGTAAATCTACATGAAGGAGGTGAAATTGGGCTTATAAAATACTGATAGAAAAGAATTAATTTAATTATGAGTTGACGCAATTCTTCTCTACCCGAGTTAATAAAATATTTAAATGCATAATTTGTAGATCAATATCAACATAATTAACCTGTTTTTGTAAAATCACTAAATCGAGATTAAGTCTTTTAACATTATGAGTTCTAAATACATTTCTAATTACTCTTTTCAAATAATTTCGTTTTACTGCAGATGGTTGAAATTTTTTACTGACTATAATACCTAGTCTCGCATTTAATTTTTGATTAAACACATAAAAAATTTTAAAGTACTTATCGTAAACATTTCGAGCATCAAGTACATGATTAAAACCATCTTTACGCAATAATCTATGCGCTCGATTAAAGTTTGAATATGTATTAAACGGCAAGTCGTGCACGACCCTTGGCTCTACGTGCATTAATAACTGCCCTCCCACCTCGAGTTTTCATTCGAACCAGAAATCCATGCGTGCGTTTTCTCTTGGTTACTGACGGTTGATATGTTCTTTTCATAATAAAATCCTATTTCAAGCTGTTAAATATGCTATTACAAAGCCTTGAAGCAATTGTGTCAAGCAAATTATGTATTTTTGTCTGTGGATAAGTTGATGCTTGCAATGTAGAATGATGAAAATTCATTACTTAAACTAATTTTGGCTTAACTATGCAGCATATTTCTTTTTGGAAGACTTGTCTCCTCTCATTTGAAAAAAGTCTTCCTCCCCAACAATACAATTCGTGGATTAAGCCCCTGTCGGTATATTTGGAAAATGACAAAATTATTTTTACAGCTCCAAACACATTTATTTTAAAAGTTGTACAAGATCGTTTCCTGCAGGAAATTCATATACAAGCAAATTTATTTTTTGACGAGCTTCCTACTTTTGAATTTCAGGTCATCGAATCGGAAGAATCAAATAAAATTATTGAGCCAAGTGTAATTAAAGAACTACTACCAACTTTGGAAAAGAAAACTAAGGCTGATAATAATTTTAAAATTTTTGGAAAACTTAATCCTCATTTAACACTTGATAATTTTGTTATAGGGAAAGCTAATCAACTAGCACTAGCTGCAGCAACTCATGTCATTGAACAGCCTGGAACATCCTATAATCCACTTTTCATCTACGGAGGATCAGGACTGGGAAAAACACATCTATTACAAGCAATGGGTAATCAAATAAAGCTACAAAATCAACAAGCAAAGATTTGTTACATGCATGCTGAGAAATATGTTTCAGATGTGGTTCGAGCATACCAAACAAATAAATTCGATGAATTTAAACAATATTATCATTCTTTAGATATATTGTTAATTGATGATATACAATTTTTTGCCGGAAAAACAAAAACACAAGAAGAATTTTTTTATGCATTTAATACATTAATAGATTCACATAAACAAGTTGTTATGACCAGCGATACATTCCCAAAAGAAATTTCCGGCATTGACAATCGTTTAATTTCACGCTTTAGTTGGGGTCTTACCGTTGCAATTGAATTACCAGAATTGGAAATGCGAGTAGCAATACTAATAAAAAAAGCAAAAATTAGTGGATACAAATTGAACGAAGCGGTAGCTTTTTTCATTGCAAAAAACATTAATTCAAATATTAGAGAATTAGAAGGCGCTTTAAAACGTGTAGAAGCATATGTAAATTTTCACCGTCAAGAAATATCAATAGAAACTGCAAAAGAAGCTTTAAAAGATATTTTGATATCACAAAGTAGGCAAATCTCCATAGAAAATATTCAAAAAACAGTAGTAGATTATTATCATATAAAATTAGTTGACCTGATTTCTAAAAAAAGAACTCGAAATTTAAGCAGACCCAGACAAATAGCAATGTTACTAGCTCGAGAACTAACCAGTATGAGTTTACCTGAAATTGGTAATGCTTTTGGCGGTAAAGATCATTCAACCGTAATACATGCATGTAAAACCATGATTAACTTGCGTGCAATAGATCAAACAATAGATGCAGATTACAAGATTCTGTTTCAAACTCTACGAGGTTAAGTTGTGGATTACTTGTTGATACAATGTTTATAATCATCAAAATTTTACATTTTTTCAAATTATGAACATTTGATATTATGGTTACTAACAAGATAACTCTGTATTTGAAAATTGATTAATGAATTGATCTATAAAGAATTTTTAACTTATTAACAAATTTTATAACGCTCTATTAGCTATTATTAAGGTTTATATTATGTTTATTGAAAAGATAGATAAAGAAATCATACTCAAACCTTTGCAGGTTGTAATTGGTATTGTTGAAAGAAAACAAACTTTACCTATACTTTCTAATGTTCTAATTGAAAAAATTGAAAATCAATTACAATTTACAACTACGGATTTGGAAATTCAAATTACTACTAGTATAGATCTTGGAATTTTATTTGATCAAAATTCTTCATTTACAGTTAATGGTAAGAAATTGCACGAAATTCTCAAAGTACTACCTGAATCCAGCTCTATTTCAATTGAGTTAAAAGAAAACAAGGTTCAAATTAAATCAAATAAAAGTAGATTTAGCCTTCAAACATTACCTGCAGTTGATTTCCCTGAAATTAGCAATCAACTTGATAATTCTAAAATTATTTCTCTATCTCAAAAAATGTTAAGGGATTTAATTTATTCAGTTCAATATGCAATGGCTCAACAAGATGTAAGATACTATTTAAATGGTGTTTTAATCATTATTGACGGGAACCAATTGAAAATTGTTGCAACTGATGGTCATAGACTTGCTTTTAACATGGGTAATATTGAGGGATTTTTCGAAAAGCAAGAAATAATATTGCCTCGCAAAGCCGTAATAGAACTATATAAATTACTAAATGATACTGATGAAATTGTAAATTTGGAATTTTCAACCCAACAAGTCAAGATCACTTTTTCAGGTATAACACTTATAACAAAAGTTATCGAAGGTAAGTTTCCGGATTATGAACGTGTAATTCCAAAATATTCTAATCATTTAAATATGGAAAAATCTATAGTACAACAGGCTTTACAGCGCGCTGCCATACTTTCGAGTGAAAAATTTAGAGGTGTTCGTTTTATTTTAACCACAAATAATCTAACTATAATCAGCAATAATAGTGAACAAGAAGAAGCACATGAGGAAATTGAAACTAATTATCAAGGTGAACCTTTAGATATTGGTTTTAATGTTAATTATTTAATGGATTGTTTAAATAATATAAGTAACAATGTTGCCACATTCTCATTTGGTGATCCAAATAGCAGTATTTTGATAAGTTCACCAGAATCTTTGAACTTTAGATATGTTGTAATGCCAATGCGAATTTAATTTTAATGTTGTTTCACGTGAAACAAAA
>CAIRBC010000459.1 GCA_903876685.1 uncultured Nitrosomonadales bacterium
GGTGGCAATTTGCCATGCCCGTTAGTGCTAGCAACGCCATTTAAAACTGATTATATCTGAAATTACAAATCATATTTTTATGTTTAATTCTAAAAATTTGCAAGAATTAGTGGACTGTTATCACAACTCTCCGGAACCATCATTTAAAGTTAGCAATTATTTTCCTATTTATGCGGAGTTGTTTCAACATCTGCGTGGTACGGCATGTACCTTTATTGAAATAGGAATTTTAGAGGGAGGGTCGCTATTCATGTGGCGAAACTGGTTGGGAGATAAAGCCAGAATTATAGGGTTTGATTTAAATCCAGGCGCACTAAAATGGCAGGAATATGGCTTTGAAATTATCATCGGAGATCAAGGAGACCCTGATTTCTGGAAAAAAACATTCGCGGAAATCGGTGGCTTCGAGGTGTTGCTGGATGATGGAGGACATCAGTCCTTTCAACAAATTGTAACCGTGAGCGAAGCAATAAAAGCAGCCCAAAATGAATGCCTGGTGGTTGTCGAAGATACCTGCACTAATTACATGAAAGAATTTGTAAATCATCATGATCATTCTTTTATGGCTTATGCACAGGCAGTCTCCAATAATTTGCTTGCCCGATCAAAGTCCTTATGGCCTAACGATTTTTTACCGATACAAAATCAAGAAAGCATACTTGAATACATGAAGGTTCATAGCGTTCAGTTTTTTTCCAGTATCGTGGCGTTTAAAATAAACCCGGCCTTGGCTGAATTTCCTAAACTGATCAAAAATCGCCCGCTAAAGGGTACGAATGATTTCAGATATCAGGGAAAAAATTCAGCGTTAGTTAAATGGCCTGATCCCTTCATCAAACAGGATGTATTAATCGAAGGGGGAAAGGCTAAGCGATAATTTTTAATCTAACGGGCATGGCAAATTGCCACCCCTGATGATGAAACCCATCATGCCCGTTTCCCTCTCCCCATCCCTCTCCCACAAGCGGGCGAGGGAGAAGACGATCGCTGCGCGAGTTTCACGTTAAAACAGTTGTTATAATGACACTCAAATTAGGTTATTTTTCAAATTTCAGGTTAAACATTTAACTTAGCAGGTAAATATATGCACCCATCAGCCCTGTTACATGGAAGTCTTTTCTTCGAAACTTATGTAGCAAAATGTTCCTCTGCATTGGTTGTTGATCTAGGGGCACAGGATGTCAACGGGTCGCTCAGAGAAGTATGCCCGCCTGTTTGCCAGTACCTGGGAGTCGATGTTGTGGAAGGTAAAGGAGTCGATATCGTCCTGCAAGACCCCTACAAACTGCCTTTTGAAGACAGCACGGTTGATTTCGTGGTCAGTTCTTCCTGTTTTGAACACTCGGAAATGTTCTGGGTGCTATTTCTGGAGATACTCAGAATTTTAAAACCCAGTGGTATCTGCTACCTGAATGTTCCGTCCAATGGCAGTTTTCATCGTTACCCGGTCGATTGCTGGCGATTTTACCCCGACAGTGGAAATGCACTAGTCACCTGGGCAAAATTCAACCATTACCCATCAGTACTACTAGAAGCATTTACCGGCAGACAAATCCGTACCGGAAATTCATTAATCAATGAATGGAATGATTATGTAGCTATTTTTCTTAAAGATGAAGCCTTGATAACGCATTTTTCCGAGCGCATCCTTCATCAGTATCGTGATTTTGACAACGGATATCTGCATGGCTCGGCAAAGATCCTTAATAGTCAAAGTATGACGGAAGATAAAAGAGATATTTATGCCTTGCTTCAAAAACTAAATGCCAACAAGGATTGACTTTGACGCAAACGTCGGGTTTCGGCGCAAAATACGCACCTAACCCGACCTACCGATACTCAAATAATTAATTTTCAGGTCAACTATCACTGTACCGGCAATAGGTTTCCTTGATAAAAATTGCCGAAAGCAGCCCAAACAACGAGAAACCGGCAATGATGGCGATTCCTGACTGATAGTGGCTCAAGCCGGTATTGCCCGCCTGATCAATGGCCCAACCTACCAGAGGCTGCATGATCGCTGTGCCGAAGAAGGCACCGGTATTCACCACACTGGTGGCCATGCCGGAAAGTGCATGTGGATTGACCTCCTTGGCGCAGGACCAGGTCAGGGTAAAGCCTGACGCCAAAATACCCATCACGATAAATAAGCTATGGCTCGCAAAACTGCTCAGCGAAACACCATACAACATCGGCAGCCAGCACAGGGTATAGCCCAGTGCCAACGTCAACATCACCGGCTTGCGCCGTCCGAGTGTATCCGAGATTCTGCCGACAAAGAAGGCACCTACCGCAAAGCCCGCCAGCAGCAAGGAGGTATGATTAGTCGCTGCTGCTCGATCCATGCCATAAACATCTCGCAGAAAAGGCACGGCCCACAAGCCGGCAAAGGCAAACAGCGAACCAGATACCCCCATGTTTACAAAGAAACCAGGCCAGGTAGCACGGTTTTTTATCACTACCATCAACCCGTCATACCAGTGCCCCTGATGCGCCGGATGCGCTGTTTTACCATCTATTTCGCGCAGGCTGGGTAAACCTGCCTCACCCGGATGATTGCGCACCAGCCACCAGTCCAGTGCTGCCAGCAGCAACGAATACACGCCGATCGCGACGAAGACGGTGCGCCATGAAACATAACTCAATACCCAGGCCAGGGGCGCTGCAGCCAGCACCGAGCCTACATTACCCAGCAACAGGCAAGCACCCGCCATAGTGGCAAAATGCCGGTCGTGAAACCATGACGCATTCAACTTCAACAAGGCAATGAAGGTCACCGAAACCCCCATTCCAACCATCAGTCGTCCCATAGACGCGGCAACCAACGTATCGGCCATACCGAACAATAGCGAACCGATGCCGCCGATCAGGCCGCCGATTGCCACCACGCGGCGAGGCCCCAGCGTATCCACCAGCACGCCGGTCGGGATTTGCATCAGCGTGTAGACATAAAAATAGGTTGCTGCCAGGCTGCCTAGCGCTGTCGCACTGGCATGGAAAGACAATTGCAAGTCGGAAGAAATTGCTGCCGGCGCAAAACGATGAAAAAATGACAACATATAAGCCATGCCAACGATGACGAAAGCCGTCCAGCGATAGCGGGCGAGTTGTCTGGATTGTTGATTATTCAGCATTGCGAGAAATACCAGGGTAACTTGAAAATATCATGAAGTATTGTAATTTTATCAACACTTTAGCATAATTACAAGGCATATATTCAGTATTTTTTATATATTTTCATTCATAAAAAATTAAATATTTTCAAATATTGTCGACAATATTTGAAATTACTTGCATACGCATGGCTTTTATATGCTATTATTCGTACACATTGTTGACAATCAAAGTTAATCCATGTATCCCACACCGCCCAAAGAAGGAACACTTGCCGATGTCGCCTCACACCGACTCGCTCACAGTATTGTGACCGGCGAGCTGGCGCAAGGGCAGAAGCTCAACGAGACTGAACTGGCGGAGCGTTTTGGGATGGGACGCGGTCCCTTGCGCGAAGCGTTGCGCCATCTGGAAGGGATGCGCTTGGTCAAACGCGTGCCCAACGCAGGTGCCAGGGTGGTGGTACTGGATCAGAAAACCATGTCTGATCTGTACGAAGTGCGCGAAGCACTTGAAGGTATGGCCTGCAGACTCGCCGCTTCCCGGATGACCGAGCAGGAAATCGCTCAACTAAGTACCCTGCTCGACCGTCACGAACAGGAAATCGAACAACAAAATGGCATGGTCTATGCCCAAAGCGAAGGCGACCGCGATTTTCATTACCAGATACTGCAAGGCAGCCGCAACGCGATGCTGATGGATATACTAGGTGGCGAACAATATCAATTACTGCGTATGTGTCGTAACCGCACCAGCCACAACGCACTGCGTACCCGCCCTGCCCTGCAACAACATCGCCAGATTGTGGCTGCACTGAGCCAAAGAGATGGCGAATTGGCAGAAATTTTAATGCGCAGACACATTCAGGGCGCATGGCAAAGCATCAGTGAAATGATCGATAACGAGGAGAAAACATGAAACACAGCACACCGGGACAAAAATTAAGACAAGCAGTTGCAGACAATCACCCTTTGCAGGTAGTCGGCGCCGTCACTGCCTATTGCGCCATACTCGCGCAAAAAAGCGGGCACAAGGCACTCTATCTTTCAGGCGGAGGAGTGGCGGCCTCTTCGCTGGGTATCCCGGATCTGGGCATCACCACGCTGCATGATGTCTGTGAAGACGCCCGCCGTATCACCGCAGCCAGCGATCTGCCGCTGCTGGTGGACATCGACACCGGCTGGGGAGGCGCCTTCAACATTGCCCGTGCCACCCGCGAAGTGATTCAAGCGGGCGCGGCAGGTTTTCATATCGAAGATCAGGTGATGCAGAAGCGTTGCGGCCATCGCCCCAACAAGGCGATTGTCAGCCTGGATGAAATGGTAGACCGCGTCAAGGCAGCCGTGGATGCGCGCACCGACGACAGTTTCGTGATCATGGCGCGCACCGATGCGCTGGCGGTAGAAGGCATGCAATCCGCAATCGAACGCGCACAAGCCTGTATCGAAGCCGGTGCAGACATGATCTTTCCGGAAGCGATCGGCACCCTGGATCAATATACGCAATTCACCAGCAAGGTTTCAGTGCCGGTGCTGGCGAACATCACCGAATTTGGCGCGACCCCGCTATTCCGCACCGACCAGTTGGCAGAGGTAGGCGTAAAGCTGGTGCTCTATCCGCTGTCGGCGTTCCGCGCGATGAGCCGGGCCGCACTCAATGTCTATCAGCATATTCTGGCCGATGGCTCGCAACAGAAGGTAGAAAACATCATGCAGCCGCGCATGGAGCTTTATGACTATCTGGGCTATCACGCTTACGAGCAACAACTGGATCGCTTGTTCGCGCAAAAGGGTACGGAATAAACTAACCATTTTTTAAAGGAGAGCACTATGGCAGAAGTAACATCGGCACCTAAAGCAAAGAAATCGGTGGCATTGTCCGGCACAGTGGCCGGCAACACCGCCGTCTGTACGGTCGGACAAACCGGCAACGACTTGCACTATCGCGGCTATGACATTCTGGATTTTGCCGACATCGCAGAATTCGAAGAAATCGCCCACCTGCTGATCCACGGCACCTTGCCCGATGCCGCTCAACTAACCGCCTACAAGGCTAAACTCAAGACGCTCAGAGGCTTGCCACTGGCCGTCAAACAGGCTCTGGAAGCGATCCCGGCCAACGCACACCCGATGGATGTGATGCGCACCGGCTGTTCGGTACTGGGCACTTGTGAGCAGGAACACGAAGCGCACAACGAAGCGCAGTCGCAAGAACTGATCGACCGCCTGCTGGCCAGCTTTGGCTCGATGCTGGTGTACTGGCATCACTTTAGCGCCAACGGCATTCGCATCGATGTAGAGACCGATGATGACACGATTGGCGCTCATTTCCTGCATCTGTTGCATGGCACAAAACCCAAGGAATCCTGGGTACGTGCGATGCATACCTCGCTGATCCTGTACGCGGAACACGAGTTCAATGCCTCCACTTTCACCGCACGGGTGATCGCCGGCACCAACTCGGATCTTTATTCCTGCATCACCGGTGCGATCGGCGCGTTGCGCGGCCCCAAGCACGGCGGCGCGAACGAAGAAGCCTTCCGCATTCAGAGCCGTTACAAGAGTGCCGATGAAGCAGAAGCCGCCATCCGCGAAATTATTGCCAATAAAGGCATCGTGATCGGCTTTGGTCATCCGGTATATACCATCTCTGATCCACGCAATGAAGTGATCAAACGGGTCGCGAAGCGTCTTTCTGAAGAAAATGGCGAGACGACACTGTTTGAGATTGCCGACAGACTGGAGTCGGTAATGTGGGAAACCAAGAAAATGTTCCCCAACCTGGACTGGTTTTCTGCTGTCTCCTACCACATGATGGGCGTGCCCACCAATATGTTTACCCCGCTGTTCGTCATCGCTCGCGTCACCGGCTGGGGCGCGCATGTGATGGAACAACGCTCTGACGGCAAGATTATCCGCCCCAGCGCAAATTACATCGGACCTGAAAATCAGGCCTGGGTCCCTTTGGCAAATCGTTAATTCAAGGAAAAAATAAATGAGTGCAAATGTAGAAATGAACAATCGTCCAGCTCCTGACCAGGAACTGGTGGACATCGCCAAATATGTATGTAATCTGGAAATCACCTCGACTGAAGCCTATGACACGGCACGCAACTGTCTGATCGACACGCTCGGCTGTGGTCTGCTGGCGCTGCGTTTCCCGGAATGTACCAAACACATGGGACCACTGGTTCCAGGCACCACCGTCAGAAACGGCGCACGCGTACCCGGAACTTCCCACGAAATGGACCCGGTCAAGGCCGCCTGGGACATCGGTGCAATGATCCGCTGGCTGGATTTCAATGACACCTGGCTGGCTGCCGAGTGGGGTCATCCTTCTGACAATCTGGGCGGGATTCTGGCCACGGCAGACTATCTGTCGCGCTGCCGCGTCGCCGAAGGCAAGGAAGCGCTGACCATGAGAGATGTGCTGACAGCCATGATCAAGGCTCATGAAATCCAGGGCGTGCTGGCACTGGAAAACAGCTTCAACCGCGTCGGCCTGGATCATGTATTGCTGGTAAAGGTCGCTTCCACAGCGGTGGTAACCCGTATGCTGGGCGGTACTGAAGCGCAGGTAATCGATGCGGTTTCACAGGCCTTTGTTGATGGTCAATCGCTGCGCACTTACCGCCATTCACCCAATGCCGGTTCACGCAAGTCCTGGGCTGCAGGCGATGCAACCTCGCGCGCTGTGCGTCTGGCATTGATCACCATGGCTGGCGAAATGGGCATTCCAGGGGTATTGACCGCACCGCAATGGGGTTTCTATGACATCCTGTTCACCAAACTGAACAAGGATCATTCGCTCAAGCCAGTTGATCAACGCCGCTTCAGTCTGCCACAGCCTTATGGCAGCTATGTGATGGAAAACGTGCTGTTCAAGATCTCCTTCCCTGCTGAGTTCCATTCACAAACTGCCTGTGAAGCAGCAGTACGCTTGTATCCTTCGGTCAAGGATCGTCTGGCCGACATCAGCAAGATCGTCATTGAAACCCATGAATCGGCGATACGCATCATCTCCAAGGTGGGTCCCTTGGCCAATCCGGCAGACCGCGATCATTGCATCCAGTACATGGTGGCAGTACCGCTGGCGTTCGGCGACCTGGTGGCTGAACAATACGAAAACAGCTTCCATGAGGCGAACCCGATCATCGACGAACTACGCAACAAGATGGAAATCGTCGAGATTCCCCGTTACAGCCGCGAATATCTGGAATCCGACAAGCGTTCCATTGCCAACGCAATTCAGGTATTCTTCAAGGATGGCAGCAGCACCGAGAAGATCGAAGTAGAATATCCTATTGGACATCGGCGTCGCCGCGCAGAAGGCATTCCGGTGCTGGAAAGAAAATTCCTTTCCAATCTGCGCACGCGCTTCCCGGAAGCACGCTGCCAGAAAATCATGGAACTCTGTCTGGACAAGGCTCGTCTCGAAGCCACGCCAGTCAATGCTTTCATGGATCTGTTGACCATTAACTAAAACGACTATCAGGGAGAAAAAAATGAGCTACCAGGCAGAGTATGACCGTTCAATGAAAGATCCAGAAGGATTCTGGCGCGAGCAGGCAAATGCGCTGGAATGGTTCAAATTTCCGCAGCAAATCCTGACCACAGATGCCGATGGTGTCGGTCACTGGTTTGCTGACGGAGAAATGAACACCGCTTATATGGCGCTGGATTACCATGTAAAAAATGGACGCGGCGCTCAGCCTGCCCTCATTTTTGATTCCCCTGTCACCAATAGCAAACTGACCTACAGCTATGCAGAACTGACCGATGTCGTGGCACGCACTGCCGGGATGTTGGCCGACCTCGGCGTCGTCAAAGGCGACCGAGTCCTCGTTTATATGCCGATGATCCCGGAAGCGGTCATCGCCATGCTGGCAACGGCTCGATTGGGTGCGATTCATTCGGTGGTATTCGGCGGCTTTGCCTCCCCCGAACTGGCGATGCGTATCGACGATGCAACCCCAAAAGTCATCATGACCGCTTCGTGCGGCGTGGAAGTCAAACGTGTCATCGAATACAAACCGCTGGTCGATCGCGCCATTGAACTGGCCAAACACAAACCAGAGAGTGTCGTGCTATATCAACGCCCACAAGCGACGGCTACCATGATCGAAGGTCGCGATCACGACTGGGCTGGATTGCTCGCCAACAGCAAGGCGGTAGACTGTACCCCGGTCAAAGGCAGCGATCCACTGTATATCCTCTACACCTCCGGCACCACCGGCAAACCCAAGGGCGTGGTACGCGAAAATGGCGGCCATGCGGTCGCCCTGAAGTACAGCATGAGAGCCATCTACAACGTCAAACCCGGCGATGTATTCTGGGCTTCGTCGGATGTGGGTTGGGTGGTCGGACACTCCTACATAGTCTATGCACCCTTGCTGCAAGGCTGCGCCACCATCTGCTACGAAGGCAAACCGGTAATGACCCCGGATGCAGGCGCCTTCTGGCGCGTCTGTGCGGAATATGGCGTCAAAGCCTTGTTCTCGGCACCTACCGCCTTCCGCGCAGTGAAGAAGGAAGATCCGCAAGCCTTGCTGATGAAGCCTTACGACTTATCCAAACTGACCACGATCTTCTCGGCAGGCGAACGTCTGGACGCACCCACCGAAGCCTGGATCAAGGAAAGCACTGGCAAACCGGTGGTGGATCACTGGTGGCAAACCGAAACCGGCTGGGGGATTACCGCCAACCTGCAAGGCATCGAACCCATGCCCTTCAAGGCTGGTTCTTCGACCGTCCCCACACCCGGCTTCAATGTGCAGATTCTCAACGAAGCCGGAATACAGGTGCCGCGCGGCACTCAGGGCTTTATCGCCATCAAGCTGCCGCTACCACCCGCCTGTCTCAATCAGGTATGGGGCGATCCGAATAAATTCCGCGACAGCTATCTGACGCATTTCCCCGGCTATTATGTCAGCGGCGATGGCGGCTACATCGACCAGGACGGTTATGTGTTCGTGATGGGTCGGGTGGATGACGTGATCAATGTGGCAGGACACCGGCTTTCCACCGGAGAAATCGAAGAAACCGTCGCCAAACATCCGTCTATTGCAGAATGCGCGGTCATCGGACGCGACGACGCACTCAAGGGACAGGTACCTATCGGCCTGGTGGTGCTCAAGTCCGGCGAAACCATCAGCGAAGAAGAACTGGAAAAGCAACTGGTTAAATCGATACGCGAAGCCATCGGTCCAATCACCTGTTACAAGGACACCGTAATTCTGGCCAGGCTACCTAAAACCCGTTCAGGCAAGA
>CAIRBC010000460.1 GCA_903876685.1 uncultured Nitrosomonadales bacterium
CATGGCACACTGCCACCCCTGATAATGAAACCCGCCATGCCCGTTTCCCTCTCCCCATCCCTCTCCCGAAGCGGGCGAGGGAGAGTACGTCGCTGCGCAAGTTTCACGTTAAATGCTGTACATCATGTGCATAGTTAATGATAATGCGCCCTTAGCTGATTTTGTTGCCTATAGTCCAAGCCGTCACCTGACGGGTGCTGTATTTTCTGATCGCGTGCTTTTTCAACTTACGGGAGGCGAATCATGATACTTGTACTGCATTGTGGTACATCAGGTGCCATTAGCTCCTCTAGTCACCCAGGCACTCCAACCCTGTTACTTTCCAAAAAAACCGGTATGTGTTTATAGAATCTTTTTTTTAGTGAGTTAACGACATTGAAAGGTTCAGCATGGACGGAAAAATTGCCTATTTTACGATGGAAATCGGCCTTGAAGAATCCATGCCCACCTATTCGGGCGGACTGGGCATTCTGGCTGGGGATACAGTGCGCTCTGCCGCAGATTTGGGCATCCAAATGATTGCGGTGACCTTGCTGCACCGCAAGGGTTACTTTCGACAAACGCTGGATGACTCTGGTTGGCAGCACGAACAAGATGTGTTATGGCCGGTAGCCGAATTGTTGCAGGAAATGGAAATACGTTGCCAGATAGAAGTCGAAGGTCGGAAAGTGCTGCTGAGGGCATGGAAGTATCAGGTGCAGGGTGTGACGGGTTTTAGTGTGCCGGTTTATTTTCTCGATACGGATCTCGCCGAGAATGCCCCGCAGGACAGGGCTATCACGGATCATCTCTATGGTGGAGACCTTTGTTATCGGCTTTGTCAGGAGTTGGTACTGGGTGTCGGCGGGGTAAGAATGCTGCGTGCTCTGGGTTATGCAGAAATTATGCGTTTCCATATGAACGAAGGACATGCGGCGCTGTTGACACTGGAGCTTGCTTATGAATTATCCAGGCAGGCGCAGGATAGGGCCAATGAGTCACTAACGGACATGGTAATGATGCCACCCCTTGTAATGAAACCGCCATGTCCGTTTCCCTCACCCGATCCCTCTCCCGCAAGCGGGCGAGGGGGAGTAAGTCGCTACGCGAGTTTCACGTTAAACAATGTCATCACACCGGAAATAGTCCATCTGGTCAAACCGATGTGTATTTTTACCACCCATACGCCAGTGCCTGCCGGACATGATAAATTTCCACTGGAATTAGTGCATCAGGTGATAACCGGTTACAAGGGAGTATTTTTGGAACGCGAGCACGAATTCTGCCCGGACGGCGTGCTTAACATGACTTATCTCGCCCTGGATAATAGTCACTATATCAACGGGGTAGCCAAGAGTCACGGACAAGTGGCGCAGCAGATGTTCTCAAAATATGAGATTCATTCCATTACCAACGGCGTGCATGCGGCTACCTGGGCTTCACTGCCTTTTGCCAGCCTGTTTGACAAGCATATTCCGGGTTGGCGCGAAGATAATGCCAGCTTGCGTTATGCGCTTAATATTCCCAAACAGCATATCTGGGCAGCGCACCATCAGGCTAAGGTAGTGATGCTTGAGCAGCTTAACCGGTTAACGGGTAGTAATTTTCAGCCAGAGGTTTTCACCATCGGTTATGCGCGCCGGGCTGCGGTTTACAAACGTGCCGACCTGTTGTTCTGGGATAGCGCAAGACTCATTGAAATAGCGAAAAATGCCGGTGCCTTTCAGCTTGTTTATGCGGGCAAGGCACATCCGCAAGATCTGGCCGGCAAAGCGCTGATACAGCATATCCATGAGATAAAACAGTTGCTTGGCGTAAAAATTAAACTGGTTTACCTGGAAGATTACGGTATCGGCTTGGCGAAATTACTCACCTCAGGCGTGGATTTGTGGTTGAATACACCGCAGCCTCCTCTCGAAGCATCCGGTACCAGTGGCATGAAGGCGGCCATCAACGGCATACCTTCGCTGAGCATACTGGACGGTTGGTGGTGTGAAGGATGCATCGAAGGCGTAACCGGTTGGGCGATAGGCACAGATTCCGGCATGGAAAATACCGGCAACCGGGCAACAGATGCACTGGCGCTGTATAACAAGCTGGAAATGCTGATTCTGCCGATGTATTACAATGAACCCGACCGTTATGCGGAAGTCATGCGTCATTCTATCGCGCTCAACGCTTCCTTTTTCAATACCGAAAGGATGCTGTCACAATACATTACCAAGGCTTATTTCGAATGAGTGTTTAACGTGAAACTTGCGCAGCGGTACTCTCGGCTACGCCCCCCTCGCTGCGCTCTCC
>CAIRBC010000461.1 GCA_903876685.1 uncultured Nitrosomonadales bacterium
CAGGTATTGATTGCCGTGAGTTATTTACCTAGAATTCAAATACCCTGAGTGCTTGGCTACTCGGGCATTAAAATTTATAAAAGGGAGATTGTCATGACAAAAAAAAGCTACAACTGGAGCGAAATTGCAGTTAATCCAAGGTATCTGGAGTTGAAGCGAAAGAAAAGAGTGTTTTTATTCGGCTTGTGGGCTGCTGCCTCGGCCTATTACTTTTCTTTGCCGCTGCTGGTTACTTACTACCCTGCCTTGTTTAAAATAAAGATGATCGGCCCTATCAATTTTGGCTATCTGTTTATTTTGTCACAATTTGTGGTGGCGATAGCGGTCGCGATTTACTACACGAAAGTGGCCAATAGTCAGTTTGATCCAATGACAGACGATCTCGTCAAAGAATTTAAATAGGGGATTTGAAAATGTCTATCAAGCTTTTGTTTGCGCTGCTGCTGGCGTTTGTTTTATCTGCCACCGGTTATTGCGCCGATTCCACTACCGCTGCTCCAGCCGCCTCGGTTACACCAGCCACTGCAGCGGTCGCCGCCGCAGCCCCCCCTCAAGCGACGGCTCCTGCAAGCACGCCATCCGTAACCTCAGGGGTACCTGCCAGCGTCAAACCTAACCGTGCCATCACCATCAGCATGTTCATGGCCATCATTGGCATTACCCTGTGCGTCGTGGTATGGGCAGCCAGACAAACCAAATCTGCGGCTGATTTCTATACGGCGGGCGGCGGCATCACCGGTTTGCAAAACGGCTGGGCGATTGCCGGCGACTATATGTCAGCTGCCTCGTTCCTAGGGATGTCCGGTTTGATTTCCTTGTATGGTATAGATGGCTTCATGTATGCGGTCGGCCCGATGTTCTCGTTTATCGCGATTTTGCTGGTCATTGCCGAGCCCTGTCGTAATGCCGGCAAATATACCCTGGGGGATATCCTGTCCTTCCGCACCTCGCCTAAACCGGTACGCGCCGTAGCCGCAATATCGACCGTAACGGTATCACTGTTCTATCTGATTGCCCAAATGGTAGGTGCCGGCAAGTTGATGCAGGTACTGTTGGATATCCCTTATCAGGTCGCCGTTATTGGCGTAGGCGTACTGATGGTCGGCTATGTGGTATTTGGCGGGATGAAAGCAACCACCTGGGTACAAATCATCAAGGCCGGACTGCTGATGAGCGGAACCGTGTTATTGGCGTTTCTGGTGATTTCCAAGGCGGGCTACAATCCGGTGGGCTTCTTTACCGACATTGTGAGTAATCAACTGATTCAAGATCATGTACGGATGAATGTACTCAAGGATGCCTTACCACAACCTGGTTTTGACTATGGTCAGCGTTTCATGGAGCCTGGGCTATTTCTGAAGAATCCACTGGATCAAATTTCACTGGGTATTGCCTGGGCGTTGGGCGCTGCCGGTTTGCCACACATCCTGATGAGATTTTTTACCGTACCCAGTGCCAAGGAAGCGCGTAAATCCATCGTGGTCGCATTATTCATCAACAGCACCTTTTTCTTCCTGATTAATATCATCGGTTTTGGCGCTGCACTCTATCTTTCTCCTCAGTTGATCAGTTCAGTAGACAAAGGGGGCAATATGGCAACCTTGCTGCTGGCGCAGTTGCTGGGTGGTGGTGCAGGTTCTCTGGGCGGCGATCTTTTCCTGGCTTTCATCTGTGCGGTCGCTTTTGCAACGATACTGGCGGTCGTTTCGGGACTGGTACTGGCCGCTTCCGCCGCCATCGCACATGATGTCTATGTGAACATTGTCATGGATGGTAAAGCAGACCAGCATACTCAGGTCAAGGTGGCTCGCATTACTTCATTGGTGGTCGGCATTTGTGCAATTTTGATGGGTCTGGCCGCAGAGAAGGAAAATGTGGTTGCCTTGGTCGCCTTGGCGTTTGCGGTTGCGGCTTCTGGTAATTTCCCAACCGTGATGCTTTCATTGTTCTGGAAAAAGTTCAATACCGCAGGGGTTATTTCAGGACTGCTGGTGGGCACAATCTCGGCGCTAGGCCTGGTGCTGATTTCGCCGGTGATGACCTATCCGCAAAAGATTGCCGATGATGCGAAGGTCATCGTGACTACCCTGGAAAAGAAACAGCTTGAAGGGGTGGAACTGGCCGCCAAGGATTTGAAGCAACTGGAGAAATCCCGTCTGGATTATACGAAAAATAATGGTGAGACCTCGATGGTTGGCCTCAAGGCTCCGATTTTCCCCTTAAAGAATCCTGGCATAGTCTCGGTACCATTGGGTCTGCTGGCGGCAATTCTGGGTGCGTTGTTATTCCGCGAACGTCGTGCCGAAGAGATGTTTGACGAGATAGAAGTACGTCAGATTACCGGTCTGGGGATGGCGAAAGCAACCGACCATTGATCTAACGGGCATGGCAAATTGCCAC
>CAIRBC010000462.1 GCA_903876685.1 uncultured Nitrosomonadales bacterium
GTTATGATGAAGGGAAACGTTGTGCAGAAACGCTTTTTTTTGACTATCACCGACAGCATTGTTTAAAAATTAAAATTGCTCGTATTTTTAATACTTATGGTCCTCACATGTTGCCAAATGATGGGCGAGTAATTTCTAATTTTATTATCCAAGCTTTACAAAATAAAGCTCTTACCATTTATGGTAATGGACTACAAACCCGTTCTTTTTGCTTTGTAGATGATTTAATTGCAGGCTTTATAAAATTAATGGCTACAGAAGATGATTTTACTGGGCCTGTTAATTTAGGAAATCCAACTGAGTTTACTATGATGGAATTAGCCGAAAAAATCATCTGCTTAATTGGTTCAAAATCAACTATAGAGTTTAAACCTTTGCCCGAAGATGACCCTAAACAACGGCAGCCCGACATCAGTTTAGCTAGACAAAAATTAAACTGGCAACCTACAGTTGAACTAAATGAAGGTTTAATTCTCACTATTGCATATTTTGATAATTTACTTGCAAATAATTCTTAGCAAAAAATATTGGTAGTGTTGTCAATAGAAGACCCGATAATGTACGATAATGTACGACCCACTTTTCAAACCCACCAAAACAGGTAAAGCACCCCATCCCTTGCGGGATGGGATTACTCTATACTACTGCTTCTTCCACCTCATCGACAGCGGTTTTCTCGCTCTTTCCGAGGTCAAGCGCGGCATTTATTTCCAACTGCCGCTGCCTCAACCAGACCAGCCGATCAGCCTTATCAAACGGCTTATCGACTTCTGCCTGGATATCGGCATACCTTTTTTCAGTACGAGCCAAGTATTCCTGCTCTTCCTGAAGCTTAGTCTCAAAATTATTCAACGCAGTTTCGAGCACCCTGATATAGCCAGTCGGTGTTTCTGCCTGACCACATTGATACTCTACTTTGCTCCCTTTGATTCGGAGATACTTACCACTGATACTTTCCGTCACTACAATACCAAAACCAGATAATTCACCGATCAATACTGAAGTGCCCGTATCAATCCTGGTGTTATGAACTGCAATCAGTAACGCATTACCGCCTTCCGTGCGATCTGTATAACGATATCCCTGAACGACAAGCTGGAACTTGTTACCAGCGACGCTATTTTTTGCGGCAATATCAGCTTCGATACTTTGAAGGCGTGCCTGCTGGGTCATGATCCGACCCGGCAATGAGGCCAATTCCTGCCTGTTCTTCCATTGCTGGTTATCCCATTGGGACTTGAGCAACGACAACTTGGCGAGTTCGGTATCAATCCCCGCTTTTTCCAACACCAGCGGATTGCCCGATGCAATGGCTTTTACCTCCGCATAAGACAGTGCTGCCAGTTCAACATCTTCGGCACTACGCATACCGGTATCCCCCTGCATGACTTGGGCAATAAACCTCGCCTTTGTCTCAAGAGTCTGCCAGATATACGCATCAAACGATTGCTCGGTGACGTAACGGAAAATCTGCACTTTTTCGTTCAGGTTGCCCTGACGAATGATGCGACCTTCCCGCTGTTCCACGTCGCTCGGGCGCCAGGGGGCATCCAAATGGTGCAATGCTACCAAGCGCGTCTGAATATTAGTACCGACACCCAGCTTTTGCGTACTACCCAATAACACACGGACTTTACCCTCTCTCACGGCCTTGAATAGCTCCTCTTTGGCAGAATCACTATCAAAATCATGAATAAAGGCTATTTCCTCAATGGGTATGCCACGCTCGGCCAATGCCAGCCTCAACGCCTGATACACGCTGAACCGCCCATCCTCAAGCGGTGTGGACAGGTCACAGAATACTAACTGCGTCCCCTTGAACAGCCTGGTTTTCTCCCATAGGCCAAAAGCATTCTCGGCACAATGAGCCACCTTGCCCTCCATCACAACAATCTGATGATCGACCAGACGCATATCCAACGCCGCCTTGCGGCCTTCGTTGGTGATGGCCAGCATGTTATCTTCACTCGGACTCACACTACCATTGCGTATCGCTTCTGCCCGTTCCACAAGGGATTGAACAAAGACTTTCAGCTCCGGTGTCGGCTTGATTGCGACCGTTTCCTTACTTGCTACTGGCACAGGTAGCTTCAGCATTTCCGCCGTGCGTATATCCGCCACCTCACCGAACATGGACATCAGTTCCGGCAAATTGACAAACTTCGCAAAACGGGTGTGCATCCTGTAGCCGCGACCATCCGGGGCCAATTCGAGTGCCGTTACCGACTCCCCGAAATTACCGGCCCAACTGTCAAACATCCCCACCTGGCAAGACTCCAGCGTTATCGGCTGAAGGTATCGCTGCATCGTCCACATTTCGGCCATGCTGTTCGAAACGGGTGTACCCGTCGCAAACGTGATTCCTGCCCTGCCTTGATGCTTTTGCATAACGTGGCGTGTTTTCACAAACATATCGAACGCACGTTCCGAATTGCTGTTGGGCAACCCCGCAATGCGCGTCATTTTGCTGAAACGTCACAGATTTTTAAAAAGGTGCGCCTCGTCAACAAACAGCCAATCTATTCCCAACTCTTCGAACGTCAAAATCCCGTCCTTCTTGTCAGTACCAGTCAACTTTGCCAACTTGGCTTCCCACGATTTTTGCGCTCTCGCCAATTCCTTGACGATTTTATTACCACGATCCTGCCGCTCACCCAGAATTGCAAGTTTGATCTGATGAATCTCATTCTGGATATACTCCACCATGTACTCGTCAGACATTTTTATGCGCTCAAAGGTGGCGTGGGTAATCAGTACGCCATCCCAATCGCCAGTAGCGATCCGGGACAACAACTGACGGCGTTTGTCGCCCTGCAAGTCATCTTTCGACGCAAGCAAGAGATTCGCACCGGGATAAGCACGTAGGAATTCGCTGGCAAACTGGTGAAGCATGTGGTTCGGTACCACATACATCGGTTTACTGGCTTTTCCAAGACGGCGCAATTCCATTCCGGCACAAATGCAGGTCAATGTCTTGCCAGCCTGTCAACGACGAGTTAAAAGTGCGCCTAGATGATGAATTCTGATGATTAGTGAAATTTTTACAGGTTATAAAGCTGGCGCAGTGGTGCTTGTTTGATTTTGAATTTACTGTTTGACGAACTGGAATTTTGGGCAGTAATGA
>CAIRBC010000463.1 GCA_903876685.1 uncultured Nitrosomonadales bacterium
CAGCCACTTGGTTGCTGTCTTTTGGCAAGCTGGTGGAGTGGCTAGTGGGTTCCTCAGGGGAACGGGTATGGCGGGTTTCATCCTATAGGGCGGCAGTGTGCCGTGCCCGTTAGAGGCAGCGCAAAATGGAGCCAGCGTCAAATTATTTTCAATTGCAACCAAGCCACCGATTGATTATGCTGAAAATAAAACCGAATTAAATCAAGCCTGGCTCCTTAAAACCTTAAAGGCAGTGGCATATTTGATCCCTATGGTTTGTTCAACTCAGGCAGGAATTTGCCTTGACCAGCGCAAGGCGGGCTTTTTCAAGCTGCTGCGTTTTTATTTGATGCCATGTTGCCTGTTCGCCTGAAAAAACACGCGCCTGCCAGCGTTCTGGCAAAAATTCATTCAACAGTAATAACACCCAGCGCAGCCCGTATAAAGGTAATAGTTGTAGCAGACGCCGCTCGAATTCCTTGTCGGAATGATAAATATCCATCATTCCCTGACGAAAGCGCTGCCCATGTTGCGGGTCGAGCGTCATGCCGGGATGCAGCAGAAAGTCAGCTGCCAATCTCACCGGGTCGTCCCAGCCGAAATATTCAAAATCAATGAAATACAGCTTGCCTGCTGCGGTTTTAATCGCATTATGAAAGCCAAAGTCCGCCGGAATCAGGGCTGGCTGGCTTAGCGGCACTGAAAAATTCGCCCCCTGAGCCTGCAGGCTTGCCTTTTCCAGACTAGCTTGCAACTCCTGCTCTAAAAAATATTTCAAGTCAGCATGCTGATGGGCAATCTGTTGCAATTTCTCCAACCGCTGACCTACATGCCTAAACAGATCCGCACCGCACAAACAGGGCTCGGATGCCAGGCCAAAGTCAGCCCCGGCCTCTGCTGCATGGGTACGTGAAATAAAATCTAGCGCCTGATCTATTTCGGCTGCACCCGGCGTGCAGATCTGGCTGCCCTCGATCCATTCCAGCAAGACTGCGCGATGGGGAATATCCACGGCCAGCAGGCGGGGCGTATAAGGATTATTTGCATAAAATTTCAGCGCCTTCAACTCGGTACCCAGACGATCTCGCGTATCCAGAGTCTGAGGGGGATAACTCTTGAGCGCAAAAGTCGCCTTACAGCATACCACCTGATATACCTGACTGTTTCTGCCACTGCGGCAGGCTGTCAGACGCTCAACCGGTAGCCCCGCCAACGACTCTGCCAACTTGTAATAATCAGTTTCCAAAAACAATCGCCTCTATTGCTTGCCAGTTAGCGCATACATAATCCACTTGTCTATGCTCCAAATTTGGCGCTGCGCTACTGTACAGGATTTTCAAGGTGGCGGCGGGAAACGCCGGATTAGAAAAGAATTCCAGCAGGTCATCAATAAAATAATCACAATTCAGGCTGGCGATACGTTCAGCCTTGGCCTGTTGGGTCGCTTCAAAAAATACCTGATTTTCGGCAAGCGCATAGATAGCCGGGTCAAAATATCCCAGCCTGTGCATCCACTGACGGGCTGCCGTGCGCAAATTGCAACCGGTTTCGTCAAAATGCCCGAATTCGGTCTTGTGACTGACGATGAATAGCTGGCAAGCAGGCGTGGCGGCCGCTCTGCGTAAAAATGCGTCTACGCCATCAAACTGAATCGCTTGCTGCATCCGCGGACCATAAACCTCACCTTGCAGGCGTTGCCAGAGAATTTCCCCGTTGGGCAGCAGGCGTACCCGCTCTCGCAGCGACTGCTTGGTCACGCCACTAGGCTCGCCGATCCAACCGCGTTCCACAGCCAGCGCCGTAAAAACGTGGTCATAACTCGCCAGTGTATTATCAAAGTCTATTCCTATGCGCATTGCAGGGTCGCTCATCAATAACCAGGGTGAAGCTGGCCGATAAGCCGGGTTCTGTCGTGGACAGTCATTCCTCTAGGCGTTTCGTTACCTGACGCTCAAGCAACCTACCCGCAGACGACGCGAGCCACGTCATAGTCTGCCTATTTGGTCTTGCTCCGGATGGGGTTTACCCTGCCACGGATGTTGCCACCCGCGCGGTGAGCTCTTACCTCGCCATTTCAACCTTACCTGAGCTGCTTGCGCAGCCATCGGCGGTATATTTTCTGTGGCACTTTCCATCGCCTCACGGCGTCCGGTCGTTAACCGGCATCCTGCTCTGTGGAGCCCGGACTTTCCTCCCCGCCGTTATCCGGCGCGGCGACTGTCTAGCCAGCTTCGAGCGTAGTTTAACAGGCATGACCGTTAAACGCAGCGACTTTGCATTACAATACAACATTACCGCCGGAAAACGCCCATGCAATCCTTAATCCTTACCCGACCCGATGACTTTCATCTACATTTACGCGACGGCTCGCTGATGCAAGCGGTTTTAGCCGATAGCGCCCGACAATTCGCCCGCGCCATCATCATGCCCAATCTCAAGCCACCGGTCACCACCACGGCCGAGGCTGAAGCTTATTTTGCGCGCATCAAGGCTGCGTTGCCTAAGGATGCAAAATTTCAACCTTTAATGACGCTGTATCTCACCGACCACACTACCGCACTCGATATACGCCAGGCAAAAGCCAGCGGTATCGTACAGGCCGTTAAACTTTACCCGGCGGGTGCTACCACTAATTCCGCTGCCGGTGTCACAGACTTGCGTCGCACTTACCCTGCTCTGGAAGAAATGCAACGCTGCGGCATGCCGCTTTTGGTACACGGTGAAGTCACCGACGTGGATATGTACGACCGCGAGGCGGTGTTCATCGAACGGGTGATGATGCCACTGTTGCACGACTTACCTCAGTTGCGGGTGGTGTTCGAACACATCACCACCGTGGATGCCGTACAATTCGTGACCGAATCCTCCGACAATATCGCCGCAACCATTACCGCGCATCACCTGTTATATAACCGTAACGCGATGTTCGCCGGGGGTCTGCGCCCGCATTATTTCTGCCTGCCAATCTTGAAGCGCGAGGCGCATCGCGAGGCACTGGGCAAGGCGGTCAAAAGTGGCAGCCCGAAATTTTTCCTGGGCACCGACAGCGCCCCGCACGCACAGCATACCAAGGAAGCCGCCACTTGCTGCGCCGGTATTTATACCGCCCATGCCGCAATCGAACTTTATGCAGAAGCCTTCGAACAACTGGGAGCGCTGGCCTTGCTGGAAGGCTTTGCCAGCTTCCATGGTGCTGATTTTTATGGCCTGCCACATAACAGCGGAAAAATTACTCTCAACCGCGAAAGCTGGCAGGTTGAGGAATCGCTGTTATTTGGCGAGCATCGTCTGGTACCCTTGCGCGCAGGAGAATCCGTCCACTGGAAACTCGCCGTTTAACGTGAAACTCGCGCAGCGATCGTCTTCTCCCTCGCCCGCTTGCGGGAGAGGGATGGGGAGAGGGAAACGGGCATGATGGGTTTCATCATCAGGGGTGGCAATTTGCCATGCCCGTTAGCCTTATTTTTTCCGGTTCCCCAGATTCACCAGCGCCGCTTCGATTTGCCGGCACAAAGTCTTGAGTATCTTGATGCGCGCAAAGTTTTTGTCATTGGCTTCCACCAGCGTCCAGGGTGCGATTTCGGTGCTGGTGCGATCCACCATGTCGCACACCGCATGCTCATATTCCTCCCATTTCTCACGGTTGCGCCAGTCTTCCTCGGTAATCTTGAAACGCTTGAAGCCGATTTTTTCGCGTTCCTTGAAACGAGCCAACTGCTCGTCACGACTGATTGAAAGCCAAAATTTTGAGACTACAATATTATGGCGCACCAGTTGCGCCTCGAAATCATTGATTTCTCCGTAGGCGCGCATCCAGTCAGCCTTGGTACAGAAGCCTTCCACACGTTCCACCAGCACCCGACCATACCACGAACGATCGAAAATCGACAGCCTGGCGCGGCGCGGGATATGCCGCCAGAAACGCCACAGGTAAGGCTGAGCACGTTCTTCCTCGGTGGGGGCTGCAACCGGAATCACCGTATAATAGCGTGCATCCAGTGCGCCGGTAATCCGCCGGATCGCGCCACCCTTGCCGGCTGCATCGTTGCCCTCGAACATGGCAATAACGGTGATGTCCTTGAATTTCGGACTGCGCATCAACAGCGCCAGCTTGCCCTGATATTTTTCCAGTTCGGATTGGTATCTTCTTTTGTCGAGTTTCTGGGATAAATCGAGCATCTTCAAAATATCCAGATTATCGATAGACGGGAGCGGAGGCGGTGCGCTAACCTCAGATACTTTGCTTCCTGCTTCATCCAGTCTCTTGCGGATCGCGTTGAGTATCACCTTGCCAACGGTCAGGCTGCGATAGCGCGCGTCATAACCTTCGACAATCGTCCAGGGTGCTTCGGCGGTGCTGGTATGGCGAATGACACTTTCATGCACGATACTGAACTTGTCATAAAGCTTGTAATGCTCCCAGTCACGATCCGAGACACGCCAACGAGTTTTCGGATCTTTTTCGAGCAGCTTGAGTCTTTTTTCCTGCTTCTCGCGGGACAGGTGCATCCAGAACTTGATGATCAACGCGCCCTCCTCCACCAGCATGGTTTCCAGTCGCTTGGCTCGCTCCAGACTCTGATCCAGTTCTGCAGTCTTGGTGATGCCGGATACCCGGTTGAGTATCGGCCAGGTATACCAGGAACCCAGGAATACGCCAGTCTTCCCCTTGGGCGGCAACTCGCGCCAGAAACGCCACATCATCGGCCGGTCTAACTCTTCATCCGAAGGCTCCCCCATGCCGTGGCATTGCACAAAACGCGGATCCATCCATTCATTGAGCAGGTTGATGGTCTCGCCCCGCCCGGCACCATCCACACCGCCGATCAGAATAATGACCGGAAATTTGGCTAGCTTGTAGAGCTCCAGCTGCGCTTCAAGCAATGCTTCGCGCAAAGGCGGCACCTCCTTTTCATAAGTCTCCTTGTCTATTTTGTGACCGAGTTCGGCAGATTCAAACATGTGTTACTCCCTTAACAATTACAAAAATTCAGGCGCAATCACCAGGCGCAACTGGCTATAACCGTCGCGCAGGCTAAACCACCACAAGGCACCTTTTTTGAAATGCTGCGGCTCGGAACCCAACAAAAAGCCGGCCACTTCGCCCAAAGTTGGCTGATGCCCAACCACCAACACCGTTCCGCCCGCACCCGGCCAGCAGGCTGCCTGAAGCACCGCCGCAACACTGGCACCAGGCGCCAGCGCAGGCACCACTGAATAATGCCTGGTCAGCGCCGAAACGGTCTGCAAAGTCCGCGTAGCAGGACTGACCAAAATGCGCGCATCAACAGGCAAATGGACACGTAACAAGGCCGCCACTTTTTCTGCCTGTTTACGGCCTTTTGCGGTCAGTTCACGCGCGTCGTCGGGGGTGCGATCCTCTGCCTCGGCATGTCGCCACAGAATCAAATCCACATTAATCTCCAAATATTTGACAAGCAGCATATACCGTATACACTGTTAATGCCACTTTAACCTGAAGGGAATGACATGACAACAAAAAATGCGGTTGATACCCTTGAGAAAATTCCAGACAATCAGGATCTGGCGGAAAATATTACTATCTCTGTTACTAACGCATTGACCAGCAAGAAATCCCCGAAAAAAAAAGTTGAAGTTCCAGTCGCTGAAAAAAAAGTACGTCAGAAAAAAATTGCCACACCCGCAGCTATTCCAGGCAAGAAAATCAAGAACAAAGTGGTGCGCGACAGCTTTACCATGCCGCACAGCGAATATCAAAAGATCACTACTATCAAGGATCGCTGCCTGAAAGCCGGTCAACCGGTCAAGAAAAGCGAAGTACTGCGTGCCGGACTAAATGCCTTATGCGCTATGGATGATGAGCAATTAAAACTGGCTCTCGCCGGCCTGGAAAAAATCAAAACGGGTCGTCCCAGAGAATCCTGACCCCTGCCGGCGAACTGGCGTTTAATTGCGTAATTACATGGCATTATCTGTAAGTCGGGTTAGGCACGTATTTTTGCGCACTTAACCCGACGTTTGCACCCTACGCAGCATCAACAAATTCACGGTCTGATCTCCAACTTGCTCAACACTTGGGTGAATTGATCGCCATTAGCCTCGGTAATGACCATTTTGCAGGGCAGATTATAGTATTGCGTGGCCAGCCAGATTTCGGTGCGCGATTCACCAGGCTTGGCCTGACTGTCGAGATAAATAGTCTGATATTCCCCGGCCGGAACCTTGATCGTCCGCTGGTGTGTGAGGGCATAATGGTAACTGTCCAGCTTGCTGCCATCAGTCATATGAAAATCCAGCGTGGCCGCATTGTGCAGCGGCAAAAACATGAACTGATACATGGCACTCAAACGATCCTGAGTATCTGGCGGCAACTCAACCTGTGACTGTTGGCCATGACTGCTCAGGGTCAGCTGTTTGCCCGCCCAATCAAATTCAGCACGACTATTCCTGTTTGAATCACGTTCGCGCTTATGCGTGAAATGCTGCGGTTTCAAGCCTTGCTTGCCGATGATACCTGCACTATTGATGACTATTTTTTCAGGCAACAGCGCGGCTAGCAGGCCAACGGGTTTCCAGATACTGGAAAGTGTATAGTGATCCTTGTCGCGCGCGTAGCTATCGGTAATTTCCACCCGCAGAGCGCTTTTATGCACATCATAGGTGGCTTGCACAGAATCTGGCTGAGCATAGCTAACAGCAGAAAACAGTAAACCAAAGCAAGCAGCCTCGATTTTTTTAAGACAGATGTAATTAAATTGAAAATTAAAAATTATCATGCAGCGCTGACCATAGCGACGCGTTATATCGACTGACCTCATTCCAGCTCCGGTGAAATTAACGTAAAGCCAGGTTGCTTGCGATGCAGCAGCTTTATCTGACCATCGCTGCCTAGTTCGGTCTGGCCGCTGCACAACCAGCTTATCGCCTGCGGATAAATACGATGCTCTTCATGCAGCACCCTTTCCGCCAGAGTTTGTTCGGTATCGTCACTCAAAACCGGCACGGCCGCCTGAATGATGATCGGACCATGATCCAGATCGGGCGTCACAAAATGCACCGTGCAACCATGAATTTTCGCCCCATCCTGCAAGACACGCGCATGGGTGTGCAAGCCGCCATAGGCAGGCAATAACGAGGGATGAATATTCACCAGACGCCCCATATAACGCATCACAAAAGCAGCGCCAAGGATGCGCATGAAACCCGCCAGAACCACGACATCCGGCATAAAAGTATCGATCAGACTGGCTAAAGCGGTATCGAAGTGCTCACGATCGGCGTAATCCTTGTGATCGAGGATCGCCGTGGGTATGCCTTGCGCCCTGGCAATTTCCAGTCCTTTGGCATCGGCGCGATTGCTGATTACCGCCGCGATATGGCACGGTATATCCGCCTCCAGCAAGGCTTGCATATTGCTGCCGCGACCAGAAATGAGGATGACGATGTTTTTCATGCGGAGTCGGAGGTTGTCGCGTCCAAGCCTACAAATCAACCTGTGCTTCACTACCCTGGCGTGCGCGTATCTTGCCAATAACCGTCGCCGTTTCACCGGCCGCCTTAAGCTGTGTCAGCACCGCTGCCACAGCATTTTGGTCGACAACAATCACCATGCCGATGCCGCAATTGAAGGTGCGATACATTTCCTGCTGTGCAACATTACCCGTTTCACGCAACCAGTCGAACAGCTTGGGCGTATGCCACGCACCCGCTTCGAGTTGTGCCACCACATTTTCCGGCAGCACCCGAGGTATATTTTCCAGCAGACCGCCGCCGGTAATATGCGCCATGCCTTTGACGGTGAAGGATTGCATCAACGCCAGCAACGGTTTCACATAAATTCGCGTCGGTGCCATGATCAGATCCGCCAGCACAGTACCCTCCAGTTTCTGGCTCAGATCGACCTTATGGGTGGCGATAATTTTGCGTATTAGAGAATAGCCATTGGAGTGTGCTCCGTTCGATGCCAATCCGATCACCGCATCTCCCGCAACGATAGCGGCACCGCTAATTATGTTGGATTTTTCCACCACGCCCACCGCAAATCCCGCCAGATCGTATTCTCCGGCAGGATACATACCCGGCATTTCGGCCGTTTCTCCGCCGATCAAGGCACAACCAGCCTGCTCACAGCCTGCCGCAATGCCTTTGATGACCATGGTTGCAGCCTCCACATCCAACTTGCCGCAGGCGAAGTAGTCCAGAAAAAATAACGGCTCGGCGCCTTGCACCAGGATGTCGTTAACGCTCATGCCGACCAGATCAATGCCGACCGTATCGTGACGATCCAGTTCGAAAGCCAGCTTGAGCTTGGTGCCTACGCCATCGGTACCAGAAACCAGTACCGGCTCGCGATATTTTTTGGAAATTTCCACCAAAGCGCCGAAGCCGCCGATGCCCCCCAAGACTTCCGGGCGCATGGTTCGCTTGGCATAAGGCTTGATATTTTCGACGAGACGGTCTCCCGCATCTATGTCCACACCGGCATCGCGATAGGAAAGTGTCGTGGGAACGGCATCGTTTTCAGGCGATGAATTTGTGCTAGTAGTCACGTTCAAGTTGAGTTCTCGCTTTCTTCAGGATAAAGTGCAGGTTATTTATGACGATTTTACCCGAAATGACGCTCTCACGCTTTGCTGCGATACAATGGCTTTCCTTTGCCGCCGTTATAGTGCTGTTACTCTATCTGCTCGGACCGATACTGACGCCATTTGTCGCGGCAGGCATACTCGCCTATATCTGTAATCCACTGGTACATCGCTTGAGCAGGCTGAGCTGGATGCCCCGCTCGCTCGCCGTGGGGTTGGTGATGGGCGGCTTGCTGGCACTTTCCAGCTCGCTATTATTGATTATGCTGCCACTGCTGGAAAAAGAATCCAGCCTGTTGGTCACGCGACTGCCCGTCTGGATTGAGTCTGCACGCACCAAGCTGCTGCCGCAGTTGCAACAATGGTCAGGTGTCAACCTGGAATGGGACAGCCAGATGCTGAAGAATCTTGTGCTCAGCCATTGGCAAAGTGCCGGTGGCGTTGCAGAAAAACTGTTGCCGTGGCTGGGCAGCGGCAGCGGAACCGTCATCGGCGCCCTAGTCAACCTGATGCTGATTCCGCTGGCAATGTATTACCTGCTGCGGGACTGGGAGGAAATACTCACCAGACTGGATGAGCTGATTCCGCGCCACTGGTACAGCAAGATACGCGAAATTGCCGCCGATGTGGATCATGTACTGGCTGAATTTTTGCGCGGCCAAATTTCCGTGATGCTGCTGATGAGCGTCTATTATGTCGCCGTACTCAGCCTGACCGGGCTTGAGTTCGCGTTGCCGATCGGTATCATCGCCGGAATGCTGGTATTCGTTCCTTATCTGGGCATGATAACCGGACTGTCGATGGCGACCCTGGCAGCCATCATGCAATTCCCCAACTTCAACAGCGTGCTGCTGGTCTGGACGGTCTTCGGTGCCGGGCAACTGCTGGAAGGCATGCTTATCACTCCCTGGCTGGTCGGCGACCGCATCGGCCTGCATCCGCTGGCGGTGGTATTTGCACTGCTGGCCTTCGGACAATTGCTGGGCTTCTTCGGCCTGTTACTGGCCTTGCCGCTGTCTGCGATTGTGCTGGTGGCGCTGCGCCACGGCAAGGCGGCCTATCTTGCGAGTATGCTATATTGCAGACCATGAACCAGTTATTGCTCAATATTAGCCCAGAATTCCAACCCGCTTTTGAAAACTTTCTGACCGGAGGTAATCTGGAATTGCTTTCGGCATTGCGCCATGCACTGACCAATGAAGGCAGCGAACGATGCTTTTATCTATGGGGCGAAGCCGGTTGCGGCAAGAGCCACTTGCTGCGAGCCTGCCAGCAGGCAGCCCTGGCAGCACAACACAGTGCAAGCTACTCCACGAAGGGCATCCCGGAACCTGCAACCCTGGTCGCGATAGACGATGTGGAGCGACTGAATGAGACAGAGCAAATAGAACTCTTTAATTTATACAACCAGATGCGCGAAGCTGGCTACCTGTTGCTGGTCAGCGGCACGCAATCTCCAATACATCTGGCTTTGCGCGAAGATTTGCGCAGTCGACTGGGATGGGGGATGGTTTATCAGGTACATGCGCTGAACGAAGCCGAAAAACTCACCGCACTGATGCAACATGCGAGGCTGAAAGGATTTACACTACCCGCCGAGGTCGCACAATATCTGCTATGCCACGGACGTCGCGACCTGCGCAGTATGCTTGCTGTTTTGGATGCACTGGACTTGCATACGCTGCGCTTGCATCGTGCCCCTACAGTGCCTTTGCTGAAACAAATTTTACAATATGAACTGGGAGCACTGAATGAATCTCGCTTTATTTGATCTGGATAACACCTTGCTGGATGGCGACAGCGACTTCGAGTGGGGGCAATTCCTGATCCGGATCGGTGTCCTCGATCGCGAAATTTTCGAGGAAAAAAACCTCGCCTTTTTCGAACAATACCAGGCAGGTACTCTGAATATACACGAGTTTCTGGATTT
This sequence comes from uncultured Nitrosomonadales bacterium, assembly GCA_903876685.1. Classification (GTDB taxonomy): domain Bacteria; phylum Pseudomonadota; class Gammaproteobacteria; order Burkholderiales; family Gallionellaceae; genus Gallionella. Next base: position 10,477 of record CAIRBC010000463.1, read on the forward strand.
TCAGCTCAAACCACTGGCTCGCCATTCCCGAAGTGTGCTGGACAACTGGCATCAGCAATTCATGCAAGAGAGCGTGCTGCCGATAATCTCTCCTGCCGCACGCGAACTGGTACAACAGCATCTCGGTGCGGGCGATCTGTGCGCCATCATCACCGCCACCAACAGCTTTGTTACCGCGCCCATTGCCAGGGAATTCGGTATTCCTCATCTGATCGCGACCGAACCCGAGCAGATCGACCAGTCCTTCACCGGAAAAGTAAGCGATATACCCTGTTTTCGCGAAGGCAAAATCCTGCGCCTGGAAAAATGGTTGTCTGGGCTAGGGTTGAGCCTCGACAGCTTTAGCAGCAGCACGTTCTACAGCGATTCGCATAATGACCTGCCGCTGATGAATAAAGTGCAACATCCGGTCGCGGTAAACCCGGACAAAAAATTGCGTACCCACGCCCAGTTAAATGGCTGGCCCATCATTAACCTGAGACTGCATACCCCTTTCGGAGAAAACTAACGGGCATGGCAAATTGCCACCCCTGATGATGAAACCCATCATGCCCGTTTCCCTCTCCCCATCCCTCTCCCGCAAGCGGGCGAGGGAGAAGACGATCGCTGCGCGAGTTTCACGTTAAACTGATCAAATATGGTATTTGGCTGGATTTTGCCTTGCCCCTGATGGCTATTCAGGCTTTTCAACTGATTAAACGTTTTCAAGAAAAGTCTGCTCTTAATACTATTGAAAAACTTGATGTCAAATCCGAATCAACCAAAATTTAGAAAATTCTAACCGGCGAAAATCCATCATGAAAATAAAATTTATTCGATCCAATGTTAAATCGGTGATTAAAGTAGCGATCGTATTGACAGCCCTGATGAGTGGCATTAGCCAGGCTCAAGCGCTGGAAGAAACGGTGGGCTGGGTGTCCGGGGCTAACGCCTCCGCGATTACGATAAAACGTAGCGATAAAATTGTACCTTATGATGAAAAGATAGGGATTCTGGCGTGTGATGAAATTGTACTGAAAGACGAATCAGCAAAGGTCAACATTCGACTTAGCAATAATGAACGTTACACTCTGGATGCAAAAAAACGGAGCTTGACCATACCCTGTGATAAGCGAGGGATGGCAGGAGAACTGGTTGCATTTCTGATGGCGGCAGCTAATCTGTCAGAAATGCGTAACAATACGGCACGTTCGGTCTCGCGTGGAGCCATATCACGTGGTTTGAGCGGCGACGCTATTACACGCAACCAGTTTCCTCCCTATCCCTATATGTATTCACTCGTTGCAGAATTTGCGGTTATCTCAAGCGGAAAAAGATCTTTATACCTCACTTGGGATGGCGGCAAGAAGCCATATACCATTGAGATAAAAAATAATTCCAACAACCTGATCGTAATTTCCCAGAAAAACATCAACACTCATAACGTGACGCTTCCAGAAACTGATCTGCAACCGGGTCTATATACCCTCGTTCTGAAAGACACGGTAAAAAACAGGATCGTAGAAACTCAATTACAGGTAGTAAGCCCGGAGATCTTACCTCCTATGCCGGAGGCGCTTAAAAATGCCTCGCTTTCCAATTTCGACAAGACTATTTTTTATGCAGATTATCTGGTGGGTTTTGAGGATGGACGCTGGACGCTAGAGGCGCTGCAACGGGTAGCATCAATAGCC
>CAIRBC010000464.1 GCA_903876685.1 uncultured Nitrosomonadales bacterium
AAACCATGTACTGAAATATTTTTGTAATATCCATATTTGAATTTTGCTTGGCTTGAATGGGTTGGCCGAATATTTACTGCAGTTAAGTTTCCTGGCCAATTAAATTTCCTGGTCATTTTATTCCATAAAGAAACTCCAAGTTGTGAATTACTGCTTGACAGTATACTGCATGACAATATATTATTTTATATATTATTGAATGCTAATTTTTGATGAATTGTTGAGTACAGTGCTTTCCTTTGAATAAATTTATCAGCTGCATTTTGCGACACTAATATAGGTGGGGAAATAGAATGAAATTTGCAAGCTTTCTGGGTATCAATACGATCACTGCGCTAATGATGGTGACTGCTAGTTTTGAAGTGTCGGCGCAGTCTGCATTGCCATCGCCGGCTGTGCTTTCATCAGAAATGAGCGGCTATGAAGGGGTGGTTGAAGCAGAGCGCCAGACTGTCATCGCGGCACAGGTTTCCGGAGCCATTGTTGAGATTGCCGTCAAGGCCGGAGATCAGGTCAGGGCAGGGCAAGTGCTGGTCAGGATTGATGCCCATGCGGTCACGCAGTCGGCTGCGGCCGGTCGGGCACAGGTACTGTCCGCACAAGCTTCTTTGGAATTGGCGCGCAAGGAACTGGACCGGCAGAAGCGGTTATTTGCTCAGGATTATTTGAGTCAGGCAGCCCTCGATCGTGCAGAGGCCCGTTTCAAGGTTGCAGAGGCCGGCGCCAATGCCCAGATTTCCCAGGCCGGATCGGTCGAAACGCAAGCCGGGTTTTATACGCTGCGCGCCCCTTATTCAGGAATAATCTCGGAAATACCGGTGTCTCTGGGTAGCATGGCCATGCCGGGTCAGCCTTTGATGACATTGTATGATCCTTCGGTGTTGCGGGTGACTTCGATAGTGCCGCAATCTGTGGTCGAACATGCACTGGCGGCTTCCTCGGTCAAAATAGAACTCTCCGGACTGTCATTTAGTCCGGTCAGCATCAAGATCATGCCCACTGTCGATGCCGGCACCCATACTGCACAAATCCGCCTGATGTTGCCCGCGAAGTTGAAAAATGTTGTACCCGGCATGTTCGCCAGAGCCTTGCTACCAGTCGATGCGCAGGTTGCGACCTTGATACAGATACCCGTTAAAGCGCTGGTGCGCAGGGCTGAAATGACCGGTGTCTATGTGCTTAACGAAAAGAATCAGCCACTGCTGCGTCAGGTGCGCATTGGACGGATATCCGCAGGTCAGATTGAAATATTGAGTGGCCTCAGTCCGGGCGAGCGTGTGGTTCAAGATGCACAAACTGCACTTGCTGCGCATTGAGGCAGGCTATGAATAATAGAGAAATTAAATCCCTGGGCAGCGCAGGTCGGTTAGCCGCGTTTTTTCAAGGCGCGCAGATAACGCCGTTGCTGGCACTGCTGGCGGTGCTGTTGGGCGTGTTTGCGGTGCTGGTCACGCCGCGTGAAGAAGAGCCACAGATTAACGTCACCATGGCGAATGTGCTGATTCCCTTTCCGGGAGCCTCCGCGAAGGATGTCGAGCAAATGGTCGCGGTTCCGGCCGAGCAGGTGCTTTCCCAGATACAGGGAATCGAGCATGTGATGTCGGTTTCCCGTCCCGGCATGGCGATTGTTACCGTGCAATATAAGGTAGGGGTACCCCGTATCGACGCGCTGGTGCATCTGTATGATGTGGTCAATTCCAATGCGGATTGGCTGCCGCGCGGACTGGGCGCGCTGCCGCCGATTATCAAACCCAAGGGCATCGACGATGTGCCGATCGTCACGCTGACACTGTATAGCAAGGAGCGTGATGCTGGCGCTTATGACTTGGAGCGCGTAGCGCATAGCATCGAAGCGGATTTGAAACGCGTGCACGGAACGCGCGAAGTGAAGACGGTCGGTGGACCGGGCCGGGCAGTACTGGTGGAAATCGATCCGGCGCGCATGAGCAATACCGGCGTGACGATCAGCGATTTGCGCAGCGCATTGCAGTCTGCCAATAGCGGATTACCGGTCGGCGACCTGCTTTCGGGCAATCATAGCATCGCGCTGGAAGCCGGTGACTATTTCAAGGACGCGCAGGATATTGCTGATCTGATCATCGCGGTGCGCAAGGGCAGGCCGGTATATTTGCAGGACGTGGCCAGGGTGCATAACGGGCCATTGTTGCCCAGCCATTATGTCTGGCATGGTGAGTCCGGTCAGGACGGCGCAAAGGAATATCCGGCGGTCACGCTGTCTGTCACCAAGAAACCCGGTGAAAATGCCATCGATGTGGCGAATGGTATATTGCAGCGGGTAGACATGCTCAAGAATACGGTTATTCCGGCCAATGTACAGGTCGCAGAAACCCGGAATTATGGCGAGACTGCCAATGACAAAGCGACCAAACTGATTCAGAAACTGTTGTTTGCTACGGTGTCGGTGGTCGCTCTGGTGTTCATGGCACTGGGTCGTCGTGAAGCCGCGATTGTCGGCACTGCCGTGATATTGACGCTCACGGTCACGTTATTTGCCTCCTGGGCCTGGGGCTTTACGCTCAATCGCGTCTCGCTGTTCGCGTTGATTTTTTCCATCGGTATCCTGGTGGATGATGCCATTGTGGTGGTGGAAAACATACATCGCCACCAGAACCTGTTTCCGGAAAAAACGCTGCGCGAGATTATTCCCGGCGCGGTGGATGAAGTCGGCAGTCCGACCATCCTTGCCACTTTTACCGTGATCGCAGCGTTGTTACCCATGGCATTTGTCTCAGGATTAATGGGACCCTACATGAGTCCGATTCCGATTAATGCGAGCATGGGGATGCTGCTTTCTCTGGCCATCGCCTTTATCGTTACACCCTGGCTTGCGCGCATCTGGATGAAAATGCCCAAGGCCGGAGCCCATGCAGCTTCAACCGGCATGGCCACTAAAATCACGCCTATGTTTGAACGCATTTTCACGCCCTTGCTGGATGAACAGACCGGCACGCGCAACCGCATTTATCTGGCGGTGGGCATCGCGGTTCTGATTGGAATTTCTGTGCTGTTGCCCGTGAGCGGGTTGGTTCTGCTGAAAATGCTGCCGTTTGATAATAAGTCAGAATTTCAGGTGATGGTCGATATGCCGGCTGGCACTCCTCTGGAAAAGACCGCCGCTGCCATGCATGAAATGGGCGCTTATCTGGCTACCATCCCCGAGGTTAAAAATTATCAGGCTTATGCAGGAACGGCTGCGCCGATCAATTTCAATGGCCTGGTCAGGCAGTATTATCTACGTTCGGGTGGAGAAGTCGGAGATCTGCAGGTGAATCTGGTGGACAAGCATCACCGCAGCGAAAAGAGCCATGCCATCGCTACCCGTCTGCGCCCGCAGTTGCAGGCGATAGGGCTGCGTTTTGGCGCGAATGTGAAGGTGGTAGAAGTCCCGCCCGGTCCCCCGGTGCAATCTCCGTTGGCGGTAGAAGTATATGGGCCGGATGCAGAAGGGCGCCAGCAGGTGGCGCGTGATATACGGGCTGTTTTCAGCAGGACGGAAAATGTGGTGGACGTGGACGACAGCAGTATCAGTTCCGCGCCCAAAAAACGGTTGCTGGTTAACCGGCGCAAGGCTGCGCTGCTGGGAATTTCGCAGCAGGAGGTAGCCAGCACGCTTCAGACAGCATTTTCCGGAGAGGCTGTGACCTGGTTGCATGATCAAAGCAAATATCCTGCGTCCGCGTGGATTCAGTTACCCGGTGAAAAGCAAGGCAATCTTCAGGCTCTGTTGCAGTTGGGGGTGCATGCCGCTGATGGCCGCCTGGTTCCGTTGCGTGAGTTGGTCAGCATTTCAGACACGGTCAGGGAGCAACCGGTTTACCACAAGGATTTGCTGGCGGTAAATTATGTGGTCGGGGATATGGCAGGCAAACTGGACAGTCCGCTGTATGGCATGTTCAGCATGCGCCATGAGTTGCTGGCGATCAAGACACCGGGCGGTGGCACGCTGACCGATTATTTCATCCGTCAGCCTGAAGATCCCTATCGCGCTTATTCGATCAAATGGGACGGTGAGTGGCAGGTCACTTATGAAACTTTCCGCGATATGGGCGCTGCCTATGCCGTGGGTCTGATATTGATTTACCTGTTGGTGGTGGCGCAATTTGGCTCTTACCTGGTGCCGCTGATTATCATGGCGCCGATTCCGCTGACCATCATCGGGGTGATGCCGGGTCATGCGCTGCTTGGCTCGCAATATACCGCGACCAGCATGATCGGCATGATTGCGCTGGCCGGGATTATTGTGCGCAATTCGATTCTGCTGGTGGATTTCATTAATCTCCAGGTCAAACAAGGAATGCCGTTCAAGCAGGCTATCGTGCGCTCTGCCATCACCCGCGCTCAACCCATTATCCTGACCGGGCTGGCAGCTATGATTGGCGCATTTTTTATTCTGGATGATCCGATTTTCAATGGTCTGGCCATTTCGCTGATCTTTGGAATTTTCGTGTCAACCATGCTTACGCTGGTTGTTATACCTACGCTGTATTACGCCGCGTATCACAAGCACTACCGTGCACAATCATTAGGAGAACAAGCATGACTTCCTGGCAATGGGTGCGAGTAATCGCTGGAACCTTCATTCTGCTTTCGCTTGGGTTTGGCATACCGGGCAGCCCGATTTTTATCAGTCAGGGATGGTTGGGTTTTACTGCCTTTATCGGTATTAACCTGCTGCAAAGCGGTATTACGCGCTGGTGTCTGATGGAAAGTTTATTGCGCAGATTCGGCGTGCATGGTGAATAAAAATGAGTAAATATATGAATAAAATTAATAAGATATTCAATCCCGGATTAAAGCTGTCGGCGGCGCTGTTCGGCCTGCTGGTGGGGGCGCATGCGGCAGCGACCGACCTGATGGAAGTCTGGCGCGCAGCCGGGCAGCATGACCTGGACTATAACGCGGCTATAGCGGGTCATCAGGCCGGAGCCTCCAAGGAAGAGCAGGGTAATGCGTTATGGCGGCCTGCGGTACAGTTGACCGGCACCGTCGGCAAGATGAGCAGTGATACCGCCACCCAGGGCGCACAATTTTCTGCACAGCCGCTGTTTCCTGCCACCAATGGTGTGTCTTTCAATACTTCGGTGAATCACGGCAATCTGGAGCGTTGGGCGTTATCAGCCAGGCAGCCCTTGATCAGCGGTGAAAGGTCGGCCTCGAGCCGTCAGTTGCATTTGGCGGTTGACGCATCCGAACTCGAATGGCAGGTAGCGCGCCAGTCACTGATCCTGTGCAGCGCAGAACGCTATTTTGATGTGGTGATGGCACAGGAATCCTTGGCGGTATTGCGCCGTCAGCAGCAGTCAATCGAGCAGTCTCTGGGCGAAATAACCGCACGTTTTAAATCCGGAGAGGTGCCTGTCACGGATACCCATGAAGCCACTGCAAGGATGAAAGAGGTTCAGGCTCAAGTGCTGGCAGCCGAATCAGCCCTGCAATTGAAACAGGCTGCGCTGACCGATGCCACCGGCTTGGCACCACAAAAGCTGCTAAGACCCACCGGGGCGATTAGCGCACCAGGTAAAAATATTGATGAATGGCTCAGTGCATCCGCACAAAATAATCCGGAATTGCGTATCAAACAAACGCAGCTAGACCTTGCGCGCGAAGAAGCAAAACGCTATGCAGCCCTTGCTTCGCCCTCGCTCGATCTGGTTGGCGAAGTATCGCACGAGCATCTTTCCGGTTCGGGCGATTTTGGCGCTGCCAGTAATACCGGCCGGAATGCGCTGCTGGGCATTCAACTCACCATCCCTGTCTATACCGGAGGCTATCGCAGCGCCCGTCAGGGTGAGTCGGCAGCACTTGCTGAAAAGGCGCGGAATGAATATGAGCGCACACGACAACAGATTGTCTGGCAGACCCGTTCGGCCTGGCTGGGACTGACCACGGGGAACAGCCGGATTGATGCACTGGCAGCATCGCTGAAGGCTACCGAGGCACGGCTTGCCGCAACCCGGCTGGGGCATAAGGTGGGAGACCGGACCACGCTGGATGTCCTTAATGCGGAAAATGACGCGGCTAACGCACGCCTATCCTGGATGCAGGCCAGGATCGGCCTGGTAATGGATCATTTACGTCTGGCTGCGCTGGCAGGGAAGTTGGAAGTAGAGCAGTTGCAAATGATTAACGGTACGTTACAAGCTGAATATTAAACATTGTTGTTTGACCGTGTACTGCCTGTAGTTGTGCTGTTATAAAAACTTATTATAAGGGGGGAGTATGTCAAAGATTGTGATTTTAGGGGCAGGCATATCGGGTCATACGGTTGCAAGGTATCTGAATAAATGGATCGCCGGGCAGCATGAAATTATCGTGGTTTCTCCGAATTCCAAATGGAATTGGATACCTTCGAATATCTGGGTAGGGGTTGGCCAGATGACAGAAGAAGATGTTACTTTTGATCTTGAACAGGTTTACACTAAAATTGGTGTTGACTTCCGTCAGGCCAGGGCGCTGACTATTAACCCGGAAGGAAGCGCTGAAAGTGCGACTCCCTTTGTCACCGTCGAATACACACACCCTGCCAGAGCCGGCCAGCAGGAAAATATTGCTTATGACTTTCTGGTGAATGCGACCGGGCCGAAACTAAATTTCGGTGCTACGCCGGGGCTGGGGCCGGATCACGGCCATACGGTTTCTGTATGCACCGTATCGCACGCGCTGGAAGCCAATCTCAAGCTGCAGCAGACCATCGATCTGATGCGCGCCGGCAAAAACTGCACTATCGTGATCGGCACCGGTCACGGCATGTGTACCTGCCAGGGTGCAGCCTTTGAATATATCTATAATGTGGATCATGTGCTGGGAGAAGCTGGTGTGCGTGACAAGGCGCGGATTGTCTGGCTGAGCAACGAGTATGAGCTGGGTGACTTCGGCATGGGTGGCGTGCATATCAAACGTGGCGGCTATGTCACTAACGGCAAGGTGTTTGCCGAATCGCTGATGGTTGAACGTGGGATCGAATGGATTACGCGTGCCCATGTCACCAGGGTCGAAGCCGGCAAAATTCATTTTGAGAAGCTGGATGGTACTTTTCATGAGCTGGAATTTGATTTTTCCATGTTGATTCCTCCGTTCGCCGGGGTAGGGTTAAAGGCCTACGACAAGACAGGGGAAGATATTACCGGCAAGCTTTTTGCACCCAACGGTTTCATGAAGGTCGATGCCAATTATAGCCAGCGCCCCTATCTGGAATGGAGTGCCAAAGACTGGCCACAAACTTACCAGACACCGGGCTATCGCAATATTTTTGCGATTGGCATCGCTTTCGCACCGCCGCACCTGATCAGCAAACCGATGGTTAGTGCCAATGGCACACCGATCAATCCGGCCCCGCCAAGAACCGGGATGCCTTCCGCTGCGATGGGGAAAGCCGTTGCGATGAGTATCTGCGATATGCTCAAGGGGGCTGAAAAACCGACTCATACCGCATCGATGGCCGAAATGGGCGCTGCCTGTGTGGCATCCACCGGTGCCGGTTTTTTTACCGGCACGGCGGCTACCATGACCGTGTATCCGGTCGTGCCGGATTTTGAGAAGTACCCGGATTACGGTCGCGACCTGAATCTGACTTTTGGTGAAATCGGCTTGGCGGGGCACTGGATGAAATATCTGCTGCACCATGCTTTCATCTATCAGGCGAAAATGAAACTGGGTTGGTCAATATTGCCTGATTAATGGGCATAACCCTCTGCCCATCCCTCACCCGTGAGGGGGCTGATCTTTACCCGTAAATAAGCTGGACACAGGAAAAATATTCTGCTATTCTTAGTTCATGCAAATTTATGGACAAAATTTTACCGAGGATATTCTAGAACGTATCCGATTACGGGTGCGTGAGGT
>CAIRBC010000465.1 GCA_903876685.1 uncultured Nitrosomonadales bacterium
AATTTGCGACAGGGGTCTCTCCCACAAGTGGGAGAGGGGATAATTGGTTTTATTTTATTCATAACTAATCAGTATGTTATGCGAAGAACAAATTTACCGTGAATATCAGGCGTTCCTGCCCCCGCTGACTCTTTCAATGCCAGCCAGATCCTTTTCCGAGCCTACTTCGGAGAAGCCAGCCAGTAGCAGCAATTCGCGTACTCTGGCAGCCTGATCATAGCCGTGTTCCAGCAGCAACCAGCCGCCCGGCTTGAGATAAGTCTTCGCCTGTGCAGTGATCTGACGTATGGCATCCAGGCCGTCCGCGCCGGAGGCAAGTGCTGAATGGGGCTCAAAGCGCAGATCGCCCTGCAACAAATGTGCGTCCTTTGCTGCGATATAGGGCGGATTGGATACGATAAGGTGGTAGTTCTCGCCGGTCAGTGATTCGAACCAGTCGCAACATAACAGGCGCAAGTTGCGCAGATGTAAATGCTGCGCATTTTCTCTGGCGACAGCCAGTGCCGCTTCCGAAATATCGACGGCGGTTATTTTGGCATCCGCTCTGGCATGCGCAAGAGATAGTGCAATCGCACCGCTTCCGGTACCCAGATCAAGCACAGCACCCCCTTCGGGAATGCGTGTTAGCGCCAACTCAACCAGCAGTTCCGTGTCCGGTCGCGGAATCAGGGTGGCGTGGGTAACCTTGAAATTCAATCCGTAAAATTCGCGCTGGCCGAGTATATAGGCAAGCGGCTCGCCCTTCAGGCGACGCTCAAACCAACTTATATAGTGTGCATATTGTTGACTATCCAGAAATTCTTCAGGATGCGCCAAAAGCCAGGCGCGGTTGACTTGCAATACCGCCTGCAACAGACTCTGTACCTCGATGCGCGCACTGCCGGGCTCCAGCGCCAGCGCGGCTTCCAGCGAAATTTTATCCTGCGAAAGAATAACGGCCAGTGTGCGCGAATTCATTGCTTCCAAAAATATCGCCACAAGGACGGCTAGATACTATCTTCAGCCATCGCAGCCAGTTGCTCTGCCTGATGCTCGGTCATCAGGGCGCTGGTCAGTTCGCTGATATCGCCATCCATGATCGCATCCATCTTGTAAAGCGTGAGATTGATGCGATGATCGGTCACGCGCCCTTGCGGAAAATTATAGGTGCGGATGCGTTCGGAACGGTCTCCGCTGCCGACCAGGCTCTTGCGGGCTGCGGCGGTATTGGCGTTCTGCGCCCGCACCTGTGCATCCTTGATACGGGCACACAGCACACGCATTGCCTGCGCCTTGTTCTGATGCTGCGAGCGCCCATCCTGACATTCCACCACCACGCCGGTCGGTAAATGGGTGATGCGTACCGCCGAATCGGTCTTGTTAATATGCTGGCCGCCCGCACCCGAGGCGCGAAAGGTGTCGATGCGCAAATCAGCGGGATTCAGCACTACGTCATCCACTTCGTCCACTTCGGGCATAATGGCGACCGTGCAAGCCGAGGTATGCACCCGACCCTGTGCCTCGGTCACCGGCACCCGCTGTACACGATGCGCACCAGATTCAAATTTCAGCACCGAATAGGCACCCTGACCGGCAATTCTGGCGATTATTTCCTTGTAGCCGCCCATTTCACCGGGACTTTCCGAAATCACTTCCACCTGCCAGCGTTTCTGTTCGGCATAACGGGCATACATACGAAACAAATCACCGGCGAACAGCGAAGCCTCATCGCCCCCCGTGCCCGCGCGAACTTCCAGAAATACGCCGCGTTCGTCATTGGGATCCTTGGGCAATAGCTGCTTCTGCAATTCTGTTTCCAGTTCGGCGATCTTATTTTGCGCCTCGATAATTTCCGCTTCTGCAAATTCACGCATTTCGGCATCTTCATCGGCCATTTGTTGCGCGGTGGCAATATCTGCCCCGCAGGCCTGCCAAGACTGATATAGCTCAACCACCGGTTCCAGTTCGGCACGTTCGCGATTAAGCTTGCGAAAGCTGTCCATATCCCGGGTGGCTTCTTCGGTGCAGAGTAATTGATTAACTTCAATCAATCTATCGCTCAATTGAGCGAGTTTGGCTGAGATGCTGGGGTTCATTATTCTTCAGTATGCAAGTGGTAAAGGCGATGTATCACCTCGAGGAAATTCTCGCGATCTTCGCTATGCACCTGATTCAGCGCATGGGTCGGTGCATGCAAAAATTTATTGGTCAGCGCATTGCTCAGATATTCGAGCACTTTCTCCGGCGTTTCTCCTTTGCTGAGCAGGCGCAGCGCCTTTTCCATTTCGTGGCGGCGATTACGTTCGGCGTGATCACGCAGCGCGCGTATGGTCGGCACCACCTCACGCGATTCCATCCAGTGTACAAAATCACACACGCCGGATTCGATGATCACTTCGGCTTCCTTGACCGCATTCTGCCGGGCACCCATGCCATCTTTCACCACCTCGGCGATATCGTCCACGGTATACAAAAACACATCGTTGAGTTCTGCGACTTCCGGTTCCACATCGCGTGGCACCGCCAGATCAACAATAAATAACGGACGATGCTTACGGACTTTTAGCGCTCGCTCAACCATGCCTTTGCCGAGTATCGGCAGTTGGCTTGCGGTACAGGTGACGATGATATCGTGATGTGCCAGATGCTCCGGCAGTTCATTCAGCGTGATGGCGTGCCCCTTGATGCGATTGGCCAGTGCGTGCGCTCGTTCCAGGGTGCGATTGGCGACGGTGATATGTTTAGGCATACGCGCCGCAAAATGCACCGCATTCAACTCGATCATTTCTCCCGCGCCAATAAACAGTACGCGCTGCTCGGCAATGCTGGGGAATATTCGCTCCGCCAGACGCACTGCTGCAGCGGCCATCGACACCAGGTTCGCCCCGATCTCGGTTTGCGTGCGCACATCCTTGGCGACCGAAAAGGTGGTCTGAAATAGCTTGTGCAGCAGAAAACCCAGCGTGCCCGCCTGCTCGGCCTGACGCACCGCCTGTTTCATCTGCCCGAGAATTTGCGGTTCGCCCAACACCATCGAATCCAGACCGCTCGCCACACGAAATGAATGCTTGGCCGCCTTCTCGCGCGGCAGCGTGTAAAGATAGGGTTCAATCTCGGCGCGTGGCAATTGGTGATAATGCGCAAGCCAGTCGATGGCATGCTCTGGATGCGCCGCATTGCAATACAACTCGGTGCGATTGCAGGTGGAAAGTATCGCAGCCTCTTTCGCCGCACCGTTTTTCACCAGATCACGCAAGGCACCCTCCATCCCGTCCACGTTAAACGCGAGTTGTTCGCGGATGGAAAGAGGGGCGGTTTGATGGTTAAGGCCAAAGGCGAACAACTGCATCTTGATATAATAAAGCGACTATAGAAGATGCCAATTATAGACGCAACGGATGACCAATACCAATCTTGGCCAACTATATTGAATCAGCACCTTGCATTCTGTTACGCTTTCAAGTAACTTGCGCATTTGGCTAGGGGTCTACGCCCTCGACTGGACGTAGTGAGAGACACCCTTTGAACCTGCGCGAGTCATGCCGCAAAGGGAAGCACTCAACAAGGTGCTTTTTTAATACTGGAGCACACTTATATATGAATGCAAACCCAAAATTTATAATTCCTGAGTCTGGCACTTTCAACGCACAGGAGGCTCATGTCGATGCAGCTGCGATCAAACCCTTGCCTAATTCTCGCAAAATCTATGTAAAGGGCAGTCGCCCGGATTTACTGGTTCCGATGCGAGAAATTTCCCAAGCGGATACTCCTGATGGAATGGGTTCCGAAAAAAATCCCCCTATTTATGTTTACGACTGCTCAGGCCCTTATACCGATCCAGCGGTTCATATAGACATACGTTCCGGCCTGGCTGCTTTGCGCGAAGGCTGGATTTCCGAACGTGCCGACACCGAAACACTGGAGAAACTGACATCCGCTTACGGTCAGCAACGACTGAACGATCCCAAACTGGCCGAGTTACGCTTTAACCTCAGGCGTTCGCCGCGCCGCGCCCAGGCGGGCAAAAATGTCACGCAGATGCACTATGCACGGCAGGGCATCATCACGCCTGAGATGGAATATATCGCGATCCGTGAAAATCAGAAGCATGCAGGACTTTCGGAAATGATGCGCAAACAGCATCCGGGTGAAAATTTTGGTGCCTATATGCCCAAGGAAATTACCCCTGAATTTGTCCGAGCCGAAGTCGCTGCCGGTCGTGCCATCATACCCGCCAACATCAACCACCCTGAAGTTGAGCCGATGATTATCGGGCGAAATTTCCTGGTTAAGATCAATGCCAATATCGGCAACTCTGCACTGGGTTCAAGCATTCAGGAAGAAGTCGAAAAAATGACCTGGTCGATCCGCTGGGGTGGCGATACGGTGATGGACTTGTCTACTGGAAAACACATCCACGAGACACGCGAATGGATCATCCGCAATTCCCCGGTGCCTATCGGTACAGTGCCGATTTATCAGGCACTGGAAAAGGTGAACGGCAAGGCCGAAGACCTGACCTGGGAAATTTTCAGAGACACCCTGATCGAGCAGGCCGAACAGGGCGTGGATTATTTCACCATCCATTCCGGCGTGCTGCTGCGCTATGTGCCGATGACTGCCAAACGCATGACCGGCATCGTGTCACGCGGCGGTTCCATCATGGCGAAATGGTGTCTGGCGCATCATCAGGAAAATTTCCTTGCGACTCATTTTGAGGAAATCTGTGAAATCATGAAGGCCTACGACGTGGCTTTCAGCCTGGGCGATGGCCTACGTCCCGGTTCGATTTATGATGCAAACGACGAGGCGCAACTAGGTGAACTCAAGACCCTGGGCGAGCAGACGCTGCTTGCCTGGCAGCACGATGTGCAGGTGATGATTGAAGGTCCGGGGCATGTGCCCATGCACATGATCAAAGAAAACATGGATCTGCAATTGAAATGGTGTCACGAGGCGCCGTTCTATACGCTGGGACCGCTAACGATGGATATCGCGCCCGGTTACGACCATATCACCTCGGCGATTGGTGCGGCGATGATCGGTTGGTTCGGTACCGCGATGTTGTGTTATGTCACGCCCAAGGAACATCTGGGGCTGCCCGATAAAAACGACGTGAAAGAAGGCATCATCACTTACAAGATTGCTGCCCATGCCGCCGATCTTGCCAAGGGTCATCCGGGTGCACAAATACGCGACAATGCGCTTTCCAAGGCACGTTTTGAATTTCGCTGGGAAGATCAGTTTAATTTGGGCCTGGATCCGGATCGCGCGCGTTCCTTCCATGATGAAACCTTGCCCAAGGAATCAGCCAAGGTTGCCCACTTTTGTTCGATGTGTGGTCCGAATTTCTGTTCGATGAAAATCTCTCAGGATGTGCGCGACTTTGCGGCGGCGCAGGGTGTGGACGAACAAACAGCGCTCAACCAAGGTATGTTACAGAAAGCACAGGAATTTGTCACTCAGGGTAGCCAGATATATCGCAAAACCTGAAAGAGTAGGTCGGGTTAGGTGCGTTTTTTGCGCCGTAGCCCGACGTTTGTCTGCTACGGAATTTTGAATAATGCCATTAAACACTGGCAAACCTTCGGGTATTGTGGTGCTTCGTCAACGCTGGCATGGTGACTACCCAATGATCAAAAGCATCGTCCAGAGTCTCGAACTGCGCATCCTTTTCCACATGCTGCCCAATAAAAAAACACCCGACGGCATAGCGGTCGTTATCCAGTTTTGCGAGGCTGTGCTTGACCTGATTTATTTCAGTGCAACCCAAAATTATTCTGATACGCATAGATACTCCCATTGACTCCCTAAAGCCCTTCGATCAATCCGGTTTGAAATCATAGTAATGTGTTTCCAGCAGGATTTTTAACGGGTTGCTATCTTCCTTGATATGGGAAATGAAACAATTCCTCAGTGAATCAATATGAATTTTTTCCTCGGATTTACTCCATAGACCATTTCTTTCAACCAACTCCGTCTTTTTATGTCTGATATCTTTCAATAAAGCTTGATGCGCCAGCACATGATTGTCGAAATCAAAACCAACAGCCTGCGCAACTTTTGCCTCGGTTGCAAAATATTCAGCCAAACTTTGCTCCAATAGTGCGAAAGCTTCCTGCAACCCGGGGATATCCTTGTTGCAGATTAGCCTGGCGATATGATTAATGATCTCGAACACTTCCTTGTGTATGGAATCGATCATTCTGTTTCCTACACTCAATTGTTTTATATACATTTGCTTGGATAACCCTGACGCACAACGCGTGCGGCTGTTCTATGGCAGCATACTCTATAGGCATTTTTGGAAGTTGCCTATAGGCCAAAATGCATAGGTATTTTTGCCTAAATGCATATGCATTTCGACATATTGACTTTTTTTGGGAAATGTTATAGTACGCCGCTTTCGTTGGCACTGGCTAACGGTATAGTCAGGATCAAAACAATCTAAGCATCGCCGACATCGGCCAAAGTCGAAATTTCATCCACTGACAACACCTGATTAATATTGAGAATGATGACGAACTTGCCATTGATTTTTCCCATGCCAGCGATGAAATCAGCGCGAATATTGGCTCCAAATGCCGGTGCAGGTTCAATTTCATTGTCCGGTATATCCAGCACTTCGTTTACCGTATCCACCATCACCCCAATATCCTGCGTTTCTTCGCCGTTTGCCACTTCAACAATGACGATACAGGTGCGTCGAGTAATGTTGGTCACGCGCTTGCCGAAACGTGCAGCCAGGTCTATCACTGGAACCACGGCCCCCCTGAGATTGATAACACTGCGGATGAAATCCGGCATACGCGGAATTTCGGTGATATTGCCGTATTCGATGATTTCCTTGATGGTCAGTATGCCCATCGCATAGGTTTCACCGCCCAGAACGAAGGTGAGATATTGCTGCTGATCCTCCTGCACTTCAACAACCTGCTTGTTTTTTAATTGAGCGCTTACGTTCATTGCTTTTCCCTGTTAATAATGCCAAATACCGGGCAGAGCGATCTGTTTACCCTTGAATTATGTAGCACCGACTGCCTGATAGCTGACTGTTTCTACCGTTCCTCGCCGTGAAGTGAAACGATGCAGTGCGTCGATTTGCTCTAGTTCAAGTTTGAAGGGGCGAGCCTGATAGACATGCTCCTGCAACCAGTCTACTTCCTTTGCCAGCTCTTTTTGAGGCAAGATACTATTCCAGATTTTACGTTCTGCAGCCCAGCGATAGCCGCGCTCCTTGAGTTTGTCCTTGTTATCGAAAGGCGCATTCAGCGCCCAGATCCTGACATCCTTCACCCGCGCATTCGCCAGCAGTGTTTTGAAAGCGTTGCCGCCGAACCCCGCAATATTGCTTTGCAGCACCTCAAGTAATGCGTGGCAATCTGCCGAGGCTCGATGACCCTTATAATGAAACCCATTACGATACGCCAGAAATTCAAGGCTTGCACCGCCAAAGCCTGCACTTTTCCATGGTACCTGTTTGAGAGAACACGCCCAGGCTTTACTGGCAAACACAGGCAACCTGGCTTCCACAAAACCACGATCAAAATCCGCATTATGAGCGATCACAATAGACACATCGGCTAACAAGGCATCAACAACGGCATCATCGATACGCTTTCCAGCCACCATGTCATCGGTGATGTTATGAATTTTCGTGGATTCTGGCGGGATCGGCATCCCGGGATCTTCCAGTTCGTTATAAGTCTCCAGCACTCTGTAGGCTTGTCCGGTGTACGGACAATATTGAAAGACCACCATTCCAAGCTCTATAATTTTGTCGGCAGACGGGTTCATACCGGTCGTTTCAGTATCCAGCACGACCGCTTTCAACAACTTGGCCGGTGGCGGCAAATCGGAATAGGTACTGCGAGCTTCAAAGGGGCGCGTCACCCGATAGCCATTCGACTCCAGTAACGCTATTGCTTCATTTAACATGATAATTTCTGCAAGCTGAGAATCACACGCGGATTATGCCAGAAATTACATTGAATATTGCTACTGCAGCATGACGAATATTAAAACAAAGGCAAGCAACAACAGCCGTGACAATTTCCATCACGTTGAGTTAACTGCAATCGTTCCAGCCAAAAAAGCCCAGTGTAAGCACCGGGCTTTTTCAACTGAAATTTATACCACCATCAAGGAGCCTGAATATTGGAGGCTTGCTTACCCTTGGGACCCTGCGTCACTTCGAAACTGACCTTCTGACCTTCTTTGAGTGATTTGAAACCACTCATATTGATGGCGGAAAAGTGTGCAAACAAATCTTCGCTACCATCATCGGGCGTAATAAAACCAAATCCCTTTGCGTCATTAAACCATTTAACCGTACCTGTTGCCATTTGAATATATCCTTATTTAAAACAGGGAAAACCCCCTGCGGTTTTTTTACAACATGAAGCCTGAATCAGCAAGAACTTATCCCTCTCTCGATGCCGAGGGAGGCAAAACATTTTCCTGGCTTTGCACCACTTCGTACCTGGAGCGAATTTCATTAAATTTTGGTGATTTTGAAGAGCAACCATCCGGCAATAGGCCGGTTGGCCAGCTCACGGCGTTACGATCCGCCTGTAAATTTTTTATAACGGGTTCTACTTGCGACATGACACATCCTTAACAATTAATCTGAATACCTCCCCAAAAACAGGGTTGCGCATAGTACACAATTTATTTAAACAAGCATATATGCCAAAATATCTATATATTTTTTCTGAAAAATGATACTTGCTCCAGAGCAAAATAAATTATTCATTAAAATACAATTAGTTAATATAATTCAACCTTCATTCATCAATGACCATTGACGACGATCAGCTAGCCTGGCGTATCATGAGCAACCATAAATTCTGTTAAATCAAAATTTTTATGAAAAATATTATTTTGCTTATGGCTGGCATACTGTCCTTTCCCGTGTTGGCCGGAGATCTCTGGGAAGTGACTTCTACCTCGGTCAGTCCGGATGGTACGTCCGACCCTGCCACTCAGAGCATCTGTTTTGCCAATGGGATGCTAGACCCGGCGCAGGTGCTGGGTGGTCTGGGCAATTGCACCTTTGAGCATAAGAGTGGAACCCTTTCGGCAATGACTTTTAGCATGACTTGCAGGACACCGGGCATGCCTCAGGATTTGCTAGCAATGAACGTAACCGGGGACGCGAGCCTGAATGGAAATAACTTCAACATGCACTATGTCATCACGCTGAAATCAACTCAGCATGCAACAGAGGAAAACTTCAAGATGAACGGCAGTGCACAGGCAAAAAAAACAGGAACCTGTAATGCTCGATAAACGATCGACAGCCTTAGCTTTAACGTGAAACTCGCGCAGCGATCGTACTCTCCCTCGCCCGCTTGCGGGAGAAGGGATGGGGAGAGGGAAACGGGCATGATGAGTTTCATCATCAGGGGTGGCAATTTGCCATGCCCGTTAGGTCGGATTAGGCACGTTTTTTTGCGCCAAAACCCGACTTTCGCATCTGCTAAGACAGAATCAACTGGGATTTAGCCTTTCTGCCCGGGGAAACTTTAGGTATAAATCCGGAAATTCGACAGCTAATCCCTTCAAATTTTTGTTTGCCCTCATAACGGGTCGTATAACACAACATAATCTCACCTTTAGCTGCAAGTTCTGTCAATTGTAGTTGCAAAGCGGGCAAGGCAATTCCCGTCGCTTCGGCTATATCGGTATCCAACATCTCACCATGCTGCTTCAAGTATTCTAAAATTTCTTTCATAGGGTCTCCGCCACTCCGCCGATCACGACGAAACCGCACTGTACTCTTACCCCAAGCGGAATGTCATTTTATTTATGCTGGCCGTATTTCCCTGCGGCTGAACAATAACCCTGTATGCACCCGTTAACACCGGTTACAAAATGACTGTTTCAGAAAATCAACATCTTGAAACCCATCAGAATCAATACCGTACCGCCAAATAATTCAGCCTTGCTTTCCAGCCTCGCACCACTTTTTTTGCCAATCAGGACACCCGTCACACTGAAAGCGGCCGTGATTATGCCGATGACCATACAGGCAAGATAGGGATTGACCGCCAGCAGCGTCAAGCTGAAGCCTGCAGCCATTGCATCCAGACTGGTGGCAATCGCCAGAACCAACATCATTCTATGGGTAATCGCCGAAATATCCTCTTCTATACCTTCCTGAAAAGCTTCATAAAGCATTTTTGCACCGATCACAACCAGCAAGCCACTGGCAACCCACTGCGCATAAGCATCGATCCAACCGGCGACCCCTTTGCCAGCCAGATAGCCGATGAAAGGCATCAAGGCCTGAAAAATGCCAAAATAAAGCCCGGCTTTCTGAGCCAGTCCGGGCGAATTTTTCTTGGTTCCGAGGCCGATGGAAACTGCAAACGCATCCATACTGAGCGCGAAGGCCAGAATAATCACCTCTAGCATGGCGCCAACCGCCACAAAGAAGTTACTTCCGCTTTGCGCGCCGCATGCAGAGGGGCGCTACTATCCATACTACGCGGATGAATCGGCTTGACGTCTATTTTTTCCAGTACCACCAGTTGCGCTGCGCTTATTTCTGCAAGCAACTCGGCGCGACTGCGCAATCCCAAGTGTTCGGCAAAATCGGAAAGTATTAGCCAGCCCTCTCCACCAGGTGCCAAATGCGCCGCCAACCCGCTGAGAAACCCCTTCAACATACGGCTGTCGGGATCAAATATCGCCTGATCCAGCGGCGAACCGGGTCGTGCCGGAACCCACGGTGGATTACACACCACCAAATTTGCGCGCCCTTCCGGGTACAGATCCGCTTGGGTGACGACAACCTGGCCCCCAAATCCCAGTCGCTCGAGATTTTCTGCGGCACAGGCCAGCGCACGCGGATCGTTATCGGTGGCGACGATATGCTTGACGCCACGTTTAGCCAGCAGTGCCGCCAGCACCCCGGTACCAGTACCTATATCGAAGGCGGAAGCCATACCAGGTAAAGGTGTCTGACCGACCAGCGTGAGGTACTCGCCGCGCACTGGCGCGAATACCCCATAATGTGGATGGATACGCGCGCCCAGTAGCGGAACTTCCACGCCATTTTTGCGCCATTCATAAGCACCAATCAAACCTTGCAACCCGCGCAATGACGCGATATAGGGCTGAGCATCCTTTTCCACGCCATAAGCAGCCGCACAGGCCAGACGCACATCTGGCGCACGACGCAAAGGCACTCCATGATCCGCATCAAAGGGAATTAACAACTGATTCAAGATACGGGCGCGCTGCGACTGAGCCTGACGGTGCCAATGAAACGCCATAGCCGCTGTTTCGGCTTGACGCTTGCGCGGCTTGGCCTCGGCGCGCCTGGCCAGAGCCTGCAGCAATTGTCGTGCATTCTGAAAATCTCCACGCCACAACAAGGCAGTTCCTTCGCAGACCAAACGGAAAGCCGCATCGGCGCTAATGCGATCATCGGCAATCACCACATGCTTGGGGGGCGGTGTGGCAGTTTCCGAGCGCCAGCGTGCCGATTTGGCGACACCCGCCTCGTTCCATGCAATTATGGGATGGTTATCGGGCATCATCGTCCTTCGGCTCTTTTAAGTTGCTGATAACGCAGCTTTGCCGCATGGTCATCGCGAGCGGCCTCTATTTCGCGCATGACACTACGCACATCAGAAGGCTGGGCCTGCTGTTGGAATTTACCTGTCAAAACGCTATCGACTAACAACTCGCCCCGCTGATAGAGTGCCCATATTTCCTTACCATACTGGGTATTCAGCAATTCTGGCGCAAACTGACCGAAGTAATTGGCCAGGTTATCCACGTCACGTTCCAGCATTCTGGCTGCATTATTGTTGGCGGCAGCATCCACTGCCTGCGGCAAATCAATAATCACCGGCCCCGTGCTATCGACCAGAATATTGAATTCTGAAAGATCGCCGTGGACGATGCCTGCACATAACATCAGCACCACCTGCCTGATCAGCTGCGCATGAAATTCCCTTGCCTTTTCAGCCGACAGCTCCAGATCATTGAGCCTGGGTGCAGGTTCATTATTTTCGTCCAGCAATAACTCCATCAATAACACGCCCTCGTAAAAACCGTAAGGATGGGGAACTCGCACCCCGGCCGCCGCCAACTTATACAAGGCATCCACTTCGGCGTGCTGCCAGGCAGACTCCTGCTCCTTACGCCCATAACGGGAACCTTTCTCCATGGCTCTCGCCTGACGGCTGTTTTTAACCTTGCGTCCCTCGGTGTAATGCACCGCCTGATGAAAACCGCGCTGATTGGCTTCCTTGTAAACCTTGGCACAACGCAGCTCGCCACCGCAGTCGACTACATACACCGTCGCTTCTTTGCCACTCATCAACTGGCGTAACACCTGATCGACGATGCCATCCTGAAGCAGTGGCTCGATTCTTTTTGGAGGCTTCATGACCATTCTTTCATGACTCTGCAACCGCCTGTAACTCACTCGCCTGCAAATCTACAGTCTGTGCAAGCATATTTTTGCGTGTGACGGGCGTTTCCAGGCTGATACGCCCTAGTTTACCGGCGCGATATTCGGTCAAGAAGATCATCGCCGCCTTTTCCAGATCCAGCTCCCCTCCCCTGCCCTTTAGCAAACAACCGCGCTTCGCGGCGATAGCTTCTATCACTCCGATACCATCCAGCCCCGCTATTTCCAGTTGATAGCGTTGAGCAAGATTATCCGGGTATCGCTGCAACAAGATGTTCGCCAGATGTGCCGCAATTTCATCTTCGATCACGGCATTGCGCCCGATCGCATGAATCGCTGCCAGCATCAATCCATCTTCGGGGTATTCGATCTTTGGCCACATCAGACCCGGCGAATCGGTGAGGGTCATGCGCTCGTTCAAGGAGTGGCATTGCTGGGATTTGGTCACTGCAGGTTCATCTCCCACCATCGCGACACGACGCCTGAGCAGCATATTCATTAGCGTGGATTTACCGACATTGGGAATGCCCATGATCATCATACGCAACGGTTTATGATTGTTGTCGCGATGGCTTGCCAAGGGTTGGCACAACTTTGGAACTTTAGCTGCATCGACGGCGTTCTTGCAACATAGCGCGACGGCTTTCACGTCTTTTTGCTGGTTGTAATAATTCAACCAGGCCGCCGTCACCGACGGATCAGCCAAATCTGCCTTATTGAGTATTTTCAGGCAGGGACGCGACCGATGCAGGCGTAATTCACTGATCAGTGGATTGCAACTCGCTTCCGGTGCACGCGCATCCAGCACTTCGATAACAACATCAATAAATTCCATGGTCTCGGCTGCCTTCTTTCGTGCCGAGGTCATGTGACCGGGAAACCACTGTATAGACATTTAAGGAATTTTTTTAAATAATTGCCAATTTTACAGAGAATTGACCCTTGCGGATTTATAATTTGGCTGCAGTTGTCAGCAATGCCAATTGCGCCGCCTCCAGATAACACCATTCACCCGGTTCAAGACACAACGCTTCCAGTCGCAAATTGCCAATCTGCGTGCGACACAACGCAGTGCAATGATTGCCGGCCGCCGCCAGCATGCGTTTCACCTGATGATATTTACCCTGTTCCAGCACTATCGCAAGCTGATGCGTAGCAACTCTTTCGCAACTGATTGCCGCCAGAGGTGCTGGTTCATCATGCAGCTTGACGCCTTTCAACAGATAATCTACCAACTCGGGTGTGACTGGCTCTGCTGTGGTGGCGTGATAAAGCTTGGGCACATGATGTTTGGGCGAGGATTGCTGATGGATAAATGCCCCGTCATCAGACAGCAGCAACAGGCCGGTGGTATCGTGATCCAAACGTCCCACGGGCTGCACATCGCGCAAGTTAAACTGCTCCGGCAACAGCGTCAGCACGCCCGGGTGATGACTGGCACGACGGGAACATTCAAAATTGGCCGGTTTGTTTAATGCAATATAAACCAGAGCGCGGTAGATCCATTGCTCCTCATAAACGCTGAATTCAAGTCCCTCGGTTTCAACTACGCAACGGCTATCCCGTATGACTTTCCCGTCGACACTGACTTCGCCCTCCTCGATTAACTGACTGCACCACTTGCGAGTGCCGAAACCTTGCGATTGCAGGATACGCTCCAGACTTAGTTTACTCATCGGTGTATTTTCCGCAGATTCATGCTACGCTGATCAGTGGTAACTGGAAATTCCCCGTCCACATAAAACCATTTTCCCTGCTCGCAAACAAAATTGCTTATTTCATGTAACCGGTAAGCACGCCCGTTGACTTTATAACGGGCAACAAATTCAACGGTCGCATGCTCGGGTGATTCGACGCTATAATTTTTAACTTCAAGTCCCAGCCAGCGTTGATGCTCCCACTCGAGCGCAGCAGGACGTGTGTCAGAATGCCAGGTATTCATCAAATAATCATATAATTTCAACACATAGGCAGTATAACGCGACCGCATCAAAGACAGCGCATCCGGCGCTGCCGCACCATTATGATAAAGCGCACAGGCGCAGTCTGTAGCGCCACAGGGGCAAGCATTAGCCACTAAAACTTCCTCGCCAACCCTTGACTTCGATTTCAACTATCCCTCCTCTTGGGTCATCAAAATAGCTTAATCCTGCAACCTGCATTACGGGTAGACTATGGTTAACCCAATACACTTCACAATGTGGCAGACGATTTCAAAATCACCCGCTCCACCTCTACACTTTCATTCCCATCGCTTAGCCACACTTGACCATCCTGGATAGTGCATTGTAATTGCATCGTTCGTTGCGCAAGTTTGGCGATAGTGCGCGTGGTTTCTACTGGCAGATTAATCACCGCAAGATTCTTGATTCGAGCAAACTGGTTGCTATTCTGTTCAAACCACATATCAGCAATACGACCTCCATAAGTGTAAACAATCACCTGCCTGGAGCGTCCGCAGGCTTTACGAATCAATTTCTCATCAGGCAGTCCCACATCGATCCACAACTCGATCGCACCAGTTAAATCTTTCTGCCATAAATCGGCCTCCTCATCATCGGTCATGCCTTGGCCAAATTGCAGATATTCATGTGCGTGCAAAGCAAAGACTAACAAGCGTACCATAAGACGCTCAACGGTTTCAGAGGGGTGCTGAGCCAGCGTCAGGGCGTGATCCTGGTAGTAATGTCGTTCCATATCCGCAATTTGCAGATTAGCTTTAAAAATAGTTGCTTTGATTGCCATAATATTTTCAATAATTCGTAAGGGCGTATGGGGTGAAGGCTTCACCGGTTTGAGGTTCAACATAGTAACAGGCTTTTAGTGGGTCACCAGCAACTCCCGCAGTTTGACCACCCGCCGCCCGATACAATTTGCGCCCAGTTTATCAGGAGCGCTCTGTACAAAACTAGATCCTACCTCTACCTGCTACTTAGCTAGACCTGACCCCGTACTTTTGACCCCGTACTCTAGCAGCGTTTCGAACCGGGGGGCGGGCTTCCAGCCCGCTTGGCGGCCAGGATGGCCGCCCC